>JAQTYA010000075.1 GCA_028688525.1 Methylococcus sp.
AAGCTGATCGACCCCGAATATTTCGCTCATCTGCGGTCGAACAACCAGCAACTCCTCGTTCCCCGCCAACACATCGGCATCGGCTCGCAGGTCTATTACAACACGCTCAATCTCACCGGCCATTTCCACACATTCGGGCTGGCGCATACCCTACTGATGGGCACCGATTTCAATCAGACCGGCTACGACTTCGACGCCGCGGTCTATGGCGACAATGCCACCCCCACCTCCAACCTATATCACCCCGTCCACAACAACGGACTCGGCGCTTTGAATTACACCCTCCTGCAGGCGAACTCGGAAAGCTGGTACGGCATTTACCTTCAGGATCAAATCAGCCTGCCGTATGACCTCCACGCGCTCGCTGGAGTGCGCTACGACAACGCCGCGGAAAGCTTATCGAACAACGCTACCGCCTATCCGGAGTCGGGTGCGACACGCACCTACTCGAAAGCTCAAGACTCTGCCGTAATCCCCCGGTTCGGGCTACTCTGGCAACCGATCGAGACACTATCGCTCTACGGCAACTACACCGAGAATTTCGGGCTTTCCAACGTCGCTTTTTCCGGCTTCGGCAACCAGCCCTTGCATGCTGAAACCGCCTCACAATGGGAAACCGGTATCAAGACCCAATGGCTGGACGGCAAACTCGGCGCCAGTCTGGCCGCTTTCAAAATCACCAAGCACAATATCGCCACCCTCAATCCGGCCTGCCTCAGCCTGAGCCTGACCTGCTACGCCCCGCTCGGGGCCGTGCAGAGCCGGGGATTGGAATTCGATCTCAAGGGAGAAATCCTGCCGCACTGGCAGCTGATCGGCACCTACACCTATCTCGAAACCGAGGTGCTCAATGATGTCGACGCCGGCGGCGGACCGGGCGATACCGGCCGTCCCCTCATCTGGGTCGACAATCCCCGCAACATGGGCAGCCTGTGGACCACCTACGAATGGACCCACGGCTCACTCGCCGGCCTGACCCTGGGCGGAGGAACCTTGCTTCGCGGGCCGCTGCAAAGCGCTGTCGGCGAACCCGGCTACGGTCTAGTCAACCTGATGGCGGCGTACAGCTTGCCGCTCGGCGCGTCACGCCTCACCGCCCAAATCAACGTGGACAATCTGTTTAACAAGGCCTATTGGCTGGGCACCGACTGGACCGGCTGGAACGAATATCCGGGGACGCCGAGAACGGTGCTAGGCTCCTTGCGACTGGAGTTCTAAGAGAACCAGTTCCCCCGGGCCGGCGGCGCTCATCTGCCATTGGTGCCTGCCCGAGACAAGCGAATATGCCCGGCGTCCACCCTCGCGGCGGTCACGGGCAAAGCCGCCTGCAGCGCGGCAAGAAATAAGGGCAAGTTGTCGACATCGAAGCTACCGGTCAGCTTCAAGCGCTTCAGCGAGGGCTCAGAGAACTCCCATTCGACCGGATGATAACGGCCGATCTCCCGCAGGACGTCGTCCAGAGAAACCTGATCGAATACCGCGCGGCCGTCGCGCCATGCGCTCACGGCTTCGAGCCTCCGCTCACCCGGTGCCGTCGTCTGCCCCGCGGGACTATAGGCGAGCCCCCGACCGGCCACGACCCTGACGCCACTGCGGCCAGGGGCGGCAACCTCCACTTCGCCTTCCATGACCGCCACCTCCACGCGGCCAGCTTCGACCCGGACATCGAATTGAGTTCCTAGGTCGCGGATCTCGCCGTTACCCGCCGCCACCCGGAAAGGGCGCGCAGCATCGTGGACTACGGCGAAAAATGCCTCTCCCCGGATGATACTCAAGTCACGCCCCCGGTCGGAAAATCGGACGCGCAACTCGGTAGCAGTATTGAGCTCTACCGTAGAACCGTCGGACAGAACGATCGCGCGGCGTTCACCTTGCGCCGTGGTATAGATGGCGGCGGCCCCAGGCATCCATACCACGGTGATTGCGGCAAGCACCAGACAGACAACCGCGGTGCCCGCTACCGCCACCCGAAACCTGAACCGGCGACGCCTTTGTTGCTGCCGGTAACAGCTTGCGGCTTCCCGCGCTGGGAAGGAGATACCGCTGAAACGATCCAGCCCCCCCCAGACGCTCATCGCCCGCTCGTAAGCCAGACGATGGGCTTCACTTACCGCCAGCCAGGCCTCCAATTCTGCCTGCTGGCTCACGCTCCACTCCCTTGAATGAAGCCGCAATACCCAAGCAGCGGCCTGATCCAAAACCAGAGAGTCAACTGGGCGAGATGAGGAGAACATCAACAACCGAGCTTTACCGTATCGAATAGGACGACAAATCACCGCCCAAACGCATCAAGCAATGCTGCCAGGCCTTGAGAATATAACGCTGAGCCGTCTTGGGGGATATGCCCAGCACTTCGGCCACCTCCGCGTAAGACAGATGCTCCATCTTGTGTAGTACGAAAGCATGCCGCTGCATTTCCGGCAACTCGTCCAGCACCTCGACGAAACGCTCGAGGCGGATGACACCATCGGTAACCGCTTCGGGCTCGGGAGCCGACGACGCCAAGCTATCCGGATCAACGGCCTCCTCGTGGGTAGCCCCGCGGCGAACGCTTTCCGCACGAAACCGGTTTTTTCCCAGGTTGGCGGTCGTTTTGTAGAGGTAGGCGCGGGGGTTCTCGATGGAGGAGGGGTCTGGATGCTGGAAAAACCGTAAATAAGCCTCCTGAACGATATCTTCTGCATCGTTCCCCCCCATCTGGCGCTCGGCGAAGTTCAGCAGTTCGCCGCTGTGGCGGCGAAACAAAACATCGAACAGTCCTCGTATGCTGCTAGACAACATCGGTGCGGAAATGCCAGACATGGACGGCTAAGAGATTAGGCCGGGAAAGCGCAGCAAGATTCAAACCTCCTCGCGAAGGTTTCCCTTTTGCCTTTGGAACCTCCTCGACGCCCCGCTCAGTAAGCGCTGACCTCACGGGCAGGCGGCCACATCCGGAAACAGCTTCCGCTGACCGCTCTCGCAGCACTGCATATAACACAGTTGTGAGTCATATCACTCACCCGCACATCACCCATCAGACCCTGACCAGACTTCCTCGCCTCAAGTGTCATATCCAAAGGAAGGGTAAAACGGACTTCTTGCAATTTGCTCCGCCTCGCGCCCTTTCAAACCAGCCGGGCCTAGTAGCGCTTCGGCAGAAAACTATCACGAACGAATGAGGAGAGAAGACATGCATCGGCACCATCGCAGCGGATTTTCGCTGGGAAGAATCTTGATCTTATTGCTTGCGGCCGCCTGGGCCGGCAGCAGCGCCCTAGCTGCGCCCCCTATCGCCGTCAAGGCCGCTGTTTACAGCAAGAAAACCGGAACTCTCAAAGTCAAGGCCAAGGTCCACGGGCTGAACGGCGCGATCATGCTGCTCCACGGCGACGGCGGCGTCCTTGCCGAGTCCACCTTAAGCGGCGACAAACAGGTATTCGTCGTACCCCGTGCTCAGCTTGGCCAGATACCTTGCTCCATTACCGTGCGAGCAGATGGCCGCGAAGCAAGCCAGAAAGTGACTGGCGCGCCGAAAGACTGCGCCAAAACACCGGTGTGCGAAATCCTCGAACCGCGGGATAGCGCCAAAATAGCTCTAGGCACCCCCATGGCTTTCAGCGGCCAGGCGGTGCTGAAGGATAAGACCGCAGGTCCGTTGACCTATCTTTGGGACTTTGGCGGCGGCGTGTTCGAGAACAGCCACCCGCAATCGCTCAGCGGCCAAGTCAGTTTTGTACGCGACAACAGCACCTACAGGGTGCGGTTCAGCGCCACCGACCGGCATCAGCGGCGCTGCGAAGCCGCTGTGGAGGTGCAGGTTGGCACGCCGCCGGATACCGGTCTAGCCAAAGTGCCTGAGCGGGATGCGCCGCTGCGGGGCAGCGGCGTAAAACCCGAAAGCGCCTATGTGGTGTTGCCGTTCCAGGACCTGAGCATGCAGGAAACCAACGACACCAAGACGACGCCCGCGCTGTTCCTTCCGTCCAATCGCGTCCGCGCCAACATACAGGCCTATCTAATCAAGAAAGGCGGCGTCGGTGCCAACAAGCCGCAAATCCTATTCGACCAGGACCGGTACCAATTGCAGTACTCCGCGGCGTCCAACCCGCTGGACCCGGTGGGCGCTGAATCCATCAACTCCACCAGCCAAAACTGGCCGGTCAGTGCCGATCCGGCCCAACCGATTCCCTTCGCCTCGACCCAGGTGCAGAAAACGGATATGTGGGAACTGGCTTCCCGCCCAGCGACAGACCCTCGAGCAGCCAACTATGAATACGGCCGTAACAGTTGGCTGGACTGGTTCAGCCGTGACAAAACACTGAACCCTATCTTGCCGTTCGACGTCGGTTATTTCCCTGCTCTTTTACCCAACCCAATCTCGTGGGACGCTTATTTGGCATTGAACCTGGACGTATGGAAGTCATGGTTTCCCAACTCTACCGAGGCGGAAATTATCGGCATGCTCAGGAATTGGAACTACGACGATACCATCAATAACTTTACTAAAACGATCCCAGCGTTTTATGGCGCGGTAAATTCGGATAGAGGGCGGTCCATGCCTGGCAAAGACGGACCGTATAGCGTCAACCAGCCACAGGATTTTTCTCGACTAATATCTGATCCTACCAGTCCAAGAACCACTTATGCAGCCAATCGAATTCCGGTCACCGACATCGACGACAAGGGCCGAGTCAATCCGTATCCGGTATTTCGGGTCGAAGTCAAAGACCTCGCCGCAGGGAATCCGGCCGTCCTCGCAGCCGCCGATACCGTAGTGTCGAATAGCCGGGACATGCACTGCCGCGAATGCCATCTGAAAGGCGAAGGCAACGAACACTTGGGCGCTAACACGAGCGTCAAATTCAACCGTGCCATGAACTGGTATAAGCAGAACCACAATAGTCCAGATATACCTTATGGCCCTCCCGGCGCAACCCAGAAATTTTACGACAAACCCGACTTCTATGACGTAAGCGCCGCCGGTGGAAACCCGGCTAGCATCTACGACCAAGAATGGACGGCTGCAATCAATATCAACAGCTTGCACCAGTTTTACGCATTAGGATTCTATGGCTGGTCCTCGTGGCTGCATGAGGGCGGAACCTTGGACTACATCCTAAAAGGCCAACCTACGCGAGATGGGAAAGCAACTATGGATGTCAGTTTAGGTTGTACCTCGGACTGCCACCACGATGCCCCAAGCGTCCTCGAAAAGCAGGCCTATAATGCGCGTCACTCAAAATTAGTCGCGTCAAATGCCGATTACAGGGAACCTAGCAATTATTATCCAATTTGGTCGATGGCAATCCATAAATATCATGGAGAGCTGCAATATAATTCGGACAGGAGCGATATTATTCGCTGGGATAACCCGGACGATACTGACGTAGCGCATGCCGTTGGGCTGTTCAAACGTTGGGATTGGGTGGATGCCTCTAAAAATTCCACTCCTAACAATCCCAACAGCCTGTTCCCGGTCACGGACGCCAACGGCAATTCGCTCCCCATGGAGGGAAACTGCTTGAGATGCCATGCCGGCAAACGCGAAGAGCTGTACCGTGACGTGCATAAAACGGCCGGAACCACCTGCTACGACTGCCACGGCGATATGGCGTCAGTGGGCTTGGCCTACCCTCAGAATGCCAGTCACAAAACGGATGCAGGCCGTGATTATCGAGAGCCTTGGTATGACGAACCGGACTGCGGTTCATGCCATACTGGCGACGGTAACCAGGGCGCCGATGGGTCTGCCGCATACTTCAGTGCCGGGGTTCTGAAACGGGCCTTCGACGCTGACGACCCGTCGGCAACACCGCGAAAACCCGATCTAAGCGACACCAATGCGAGCCGATTCGCGGTGCCGGTTAGCAAACTCGACCCCACCGAAGACATCATGGAGGCGCCGACTACCACAACCCTGGAAGTCAGGCTTTACCGGATGGGCCATGACAAACATGCCAATCTTTCCTGTGGCGCCTGCCATGGCGGTTCCCATGGTCTATGGCCCAACAAGGATAGCAAAGCCAACGATAACCTGACGGCATTGCAGCTTCAGGGCTACGAAGGACCGATCCGGGAATGCTCGGTATGCCACACCGAGGGAGCCTTCGATAAAGGCGAACTCGATAAATCGACGCTCAAGGACGGAGTTTTGGCCGGACCGCATGGCATGCACCCTCTGCATGATCCCAGCTGGTACGGTACCGCAACCGATACCGCCGGCCACACAGTGCGCGGCGGTTGGCATGCGCGCTACCTGACACTGCCCGGCGCCGAAGGCGAAGATCAGTGCGCCGCCTGTCACGGTAAGGATCACAAAGGAACCCGCCTTTCAAAGGCGGCGGTCGACCGTGAATACAAATCACCCGACGGTCGAGCGATCAAATTCGCCAAGGGCGAGGCGGTTGGCTGCGACGGCTGCCACTCGCTGGAAACGAGCTTTAACGGTGCTCCGGACGGGACCGGCGGCGGTAACGGTAACCGCGGCAACCACTCGCCTCAAATTACATCGTTCCCGCCAGGTGGCGTCGATTCAGGTGCCGACTTCAGCTATCAAGTCACTGCGACCGACGCCGATGCCGATGCTCTGAGCTTCAGCCTAACCAAATCGCCGGAAGGGATGGCGATCGATCCGGTCACCGGTCTGATCACTTGGAAGGTACCGGAATTCGCTGGGAATACGCCATTCCAGGTTCAAGTGTCCGACGGCAAAGGAGGCAGCGCCACGCAAGGGGCCATCCTGACCTTCTGCTGGCCGGGCACGAAATGGCACGCTGAGATGAGCCACTGCATGTAGGGCTTCACCGAGTCTCGATCACTTCTCTTGGACTCCTCCTCTTTCTGTAAGGGAGGAGTCCGTTTCGTACGTTTCATCAGGGAAGGAACGCCGTTCAGATATCCTCCCCCATCCTTGCAAACCGGCTCGGATTCGGCATAGCTTCAAGCCGCCTCAAGAATACCCAGCCCTGCGCTCTCCTCGAACCGATCCGCGCTCCAGCCTCCACATCCCGGCTAGTGGACTTGAAGCCGGCTTTCGCTCAACTCAAACCCTCGGCTGGACGGTGTGGGCTTTACCGTACCGGAACGTCCAATCAACGGGTGATGAGCTCGTGGAATAGGAAAAACAACCCACCCGAAAGCAGGATAGCCGCAGGCAAAGTCAACACCCACGCCAGCAATAGGCTGCCTACGGTCGACCACTGCAGGCCTGAGCCGTTGGCTGCCATGGTGCCGGCGATACCGGACGACAGCACGTGCGTAGTCGACACCGGCAGGCCATACATGTCGGCTGCAGCGATGGTCGCCGCCGCTACGATCTGCGCCGAGGCGCCCTGGCCGTAGGTCAGGTGCTGTTTGCCGATTTTCTCGCCGACGGTGACGACGATACGCTTCCAGCCCACCATTGTGCCCAAGCCCAATGCGATGGCCACGGCCACTTTCACCCAAGTGGGAATGAAGCGGGTAGCGTTGTCGAGCGCCTTGCGATAACCGCCGATCTCCTTCTGGGCGCGCTCGTCGAACACCGGCTGGCCCAGCTTCTCCATACGCCCCAGCGCCTCATCGACCAGATACATGTCGTTGCGTACGTTCTGGGTTTTGCTCACCGGGATCTGCGCGAGCGACCCGTTCTGCTCCACGACCGACGCGATGGCCCTGACCAGACTAGCCGTGGCGGCCAGGGTTTCGGGTTCCAGCTTCCGGCTCCTGACAAGATCCTCGACGACTGCTCGGGCATTCCCCTCGAAATGTTGGCTGGTGCCGGACTGCTCCTGCAGCGTCTGTTCGACTACATGCGACAAAGCCAGGAACTCGGGCACATAGGAATCGGGCACGGCGCGATTCAAGGCATAAGCCGTAGGCACGATGCCGATCAGGATGAGCATGATGAGGCCCATACCCTTCTGGCCGTCGTTCGAGCCGTGCGCGAAGGAAACCCCGGTGCAGCTCAGAATCAGCAAACTGCGGATCCACCACGGCGGCGGTCTCTTGCCTTCCGGCGCACGGTAGAGTTTGGGATTGGTGATAACCAGCTTGAGCACGATCAACAGCACAGCAGCAGCGGCAGCCCCGATCAGCGGGGAAAACAGCAGCGACTGCCCCACTTTCGCAGCCTGTGCCCAGTCCACACCGGAAGTTGAGTGCTCCCCGCTGTGCATCAGTTCATTGACCAGACCCACGCCGATGATCGACCCAATCAGCGTGTGGGAGCTTGAAGCCGGCAGACCGAAGTACCAGGTGCCGAGATTCCAGAGTATGGCCGCGATCAGCAGCGCAAACACCATGGCGAAGCCGGCATCGCTGCCGACCTGCAGGATCAGCTCGACCGGCAGTAATTGGATGATGCCGAAAGCGACCGCGCCGGAAGACACCAGGACGCCGAAGAAATTCCACAAGCCGGACCAAAGAACGGCGAACGTCGGCGGTAAAGAATGGGTGTAAATGACCGTAGCAACGGCATTCGCCGTGTCGTGAAAACCGTTGACGAACTCGAAACCGAGAGCGATCAGCAGCGATACGGCAAGCAGCAGCCACGGTGCCAGGGCAAGGGTAGTTCCCGTGCTGGCCACATCGTTCTGAACACCGTAGGCCGTGTAGGCGATGCCGATGCCCAGCAACCCCATGAATACGATCGAGGCTAAAGGGCCGGTCTTCTCTTCCAGCTTCGGCTTGACGGCCGTGGTAGTGAGGCTGGGTTCTGCAACCGCTTCGTAAGTCTCTTGTGTCATGGCTCCATCCTGCTTTCGTGTCGATAAGAGCAAACGTGAGAACGGAATAGCCGCTCTGCCTAGAGCACGATAAGCCTTCCTCATTGCCGATTTGTGACGGTTGCGTGAAATATACGAGGCTAGGCAATCCCAGCGCTTCAGGCGATCATGCCATCTCTCACCTGAAGGAGCCTCAACCATGAGTCCAGCCTGGCATTCGTTGACATCGGAAGACGCAGCGACCCAACTCGGCGTCGACCCGCGGCAGGGCTTGAGCGACACCGAAGCCCAAGTTCGGTTCGGCGTGTCCGGGCCCAACGAAACACCCCGCGCCCGCGCAACCTCCGCGTCTCTCATTTTCATCAGACAATTCGCCGGAGTGCTAGTTCAGCTTCTGATCGCCGCCGCCCTCTTCTCCGTGGCCATCGGCGAAATCCTGGAAGCAGGGGTGATTTTAGCCATCGTAGCACTCAATGCCGTACTGGGGTTTCTGCAGGAGTCCAAGGCGGAGAAAGCCCTAGAGGCTCTGCGGCGCATGGCGATCGGTCAAGCTATGGTGCGGCGCAATGGCCGGGTCTGCGAAATTCCAGCCGACCGGCTGGTTCCCGGCGACGTCGTGCTGCTGCAGTCGGGCTCCAGCGTACCAGCGGACGGACGGCTATTGGAAACCGCCGACCTCAGCGTCCAGGAATCCGCCCTGACGGGCGAATCCATCCCGATTCGCAAAGACGCGGCCGCCGTGCTGGACCCTGCGACACCGCTGGCCGAGCGCGCGAACAAGGTCCATCTAGGCACCCAGGTAGTCTACGGCCGCGGCAGTTTCATCGTCACCGAAACCGGTTCGGGCACAGCCTTAGGCACCACGGCCCGCTTGCTCGAATCGGTGAACGCCGAGCCGACCCCGCTGCAAAAACAACTCGACGGTTTTGCCCGCTCGCTGGCCTACGGCGTTGCCGGAATTGCCATCGTGATCCTGCTGCTCGGCATGGCCATGGGCGAAAACTTCCGGACCATGATCCTCACGGCAGTCAGTCTCGCCGTAGCCGCCGTACCCGAGTCGCTCACCGCGCTGGTCGCCATCATCCTCGCCCTGGGCGCGCAGAAAATGCTCCGCCAAGGCGCCTTGATCCGGCGTTTGCAAGCTGTTGAAGCTTTGGGGTCGATCAAGGTGATCTGCGCCGACAAGACCGGCACGATGACCGAAAACCGCATGACGGTCTCGGTACTGGACGTGGCCGAACACCGGCTGGAGTTCAAACTCAGCGAACCGGACGCAGCGGGGCTGGCGGCGGAAATCGCCGGCCATCCGGCCATCGACCTGCTGCTGATCGGCGGTGCACTGTGCAACGACGGTTTGATCGAGAACCCGAAAGACCCGCATGGCGCCTACCGGATCCTGGGTGAGCCCACCGAAGCCGCGCTGGTGCTGGCTGCGGCGCGGACAGGACGGATCAAGACGGGACTCGAAACCGCTTTGCCTCGGATAAAGGAAATCCCCTTCGACGCTGGCCGCAAACTCATGACCACCGTGCATGGCCCCGTAGCTACCGACGGCGCCTGCCCAGGCGTCGTCGGCCAATATCTCGCCAGCAGCCGGTTCCTCAGCCTGACCAAGGGCGCGGTGGAGGCCTTGCTGCCGAACGCCGGCACGATCTGGGTCGACGGCAGCGAGCAAGCGTTGGACGCCACTTGGCGCGAGCGGATCGTCCAAGCCCACAACGCGCTGGCGGAAAAAGGCATGCGGGTCCTGGCCTTGGGCGCGCGCCGCCTGGAAGCACCGCCCTCGGCCGAAGCCGGAGCGGCATTGGAAAGCAGCCTGAGCTTCATCGGCTTGATCGGCATCTACGACCCTCCCCGCGCCGCAGTCACCCAGGCAATCGCCGAGTGCCGCCGGGCCGGCATCAAGCCGGTTATGATCACCGGCGACCACCCCCTGACCGCCCGCCACATCGCCGAGGAAGTTGGTATCGACACCGAGGGCGGCGTGACCGGCGGCAGAGAAATTGCGGCCATGACGCCCGCCGAGCTGCGGGAGGCGGTGAAACGCACCTCGGTGTTCGCCAGGGTGTCGCCGGAGGATAAGCTGCGGCTGATCGAAGCCTACCAGGGTAATGGCTGCAGCGTGGCGATGACCGGCGACGGCGTCAACGACGCGCCGGCCCTCAAAAAGGCCGACATCGGCATCGCCATGGGCAGGATCGGCACCGACGTCGCCAAAGAAGCCGCCCAGATCGTTCTGCTGGACGACAATTTCGCCACTATCACCGCCGCGGTGCGCCAGGGCCGGGCGATCTACGACAACCTGATCAAGTTCATCGTCTACCTGCTGAGCTGCAACCTCAGCGAAATCGCCGTGGTCACCTTCGCGCCCTTTTTAGGCATGCCCTTGCCCCTGCTGCCCTTGCAAATCTTGTGGATGAATCTGGTCACCGACGGCCTGCCGGCGATCGCCTTAGGTCTGGAACCGGCCGAGGAGGGGCTCATGGACCGGCCCTCCCCCGCCGCCGGCGAACTGATCTTCGGCAAACAAGGCTTGCAGCTGATGCTGCTGGTCGGCTCACTCATTACCGAGTTGAGCTTAGCGGTCGGCTGCGCCTACTGGCTGGGAGGAAACGCAGCCTGGCAGACCATGCTGCTCACCGTGCTGGTGTTCAGCCAGATGGCCGTCGCCCTGGCGCTACGTAGCCGCACCCGGCCGGTAAGACAACTCGGCTGGAGATCGAACCCTGCCCTGCTCGGCGCGGTCGCCGCCACGGTGCTGCTGCAGCTCGCCATCGTCTACCTGCCGCCATTGCAGACAGCCTTTCATACCACCGCGCTCTCCCTGGGCGATCTGGCCGTCGCCGGCGCCGTGGCCGTGGCCGTATTCCTGGGGACGGAGCGGATCAAGCTGTCGGGGTTCCTGCGCCGGGGCTAGCTCAGAGGGGATAAGGGAAACCCTTCTCCAGCAATTGCTCCAGCACCCGGTCGAGCCCGTAGATGTCCTCGAAGAACTCGACGGTGCCGTCCGGCTCGGCCAGCACCGTCGAGTAATAGATGTAAACCGGCAGCGGCTGTTTCAGCATGACCGTGCGCGACTGGGCGCCGTTCATCGCCTCCTCGATCCGCTCGGGAGACCAGGCCTCGTCCTGGCGTTTCAGCACGAATTCCGCCAGCCCCACGGGGTCTTGGACGCGGATGCAGCCATGGCTGAAATCCCGCCGCGCCCGCTGGAACAGGTTCACGCTGGGCGTGCTGTGCAGGTAGATGTTGTCGTTGTTGGGAAACGCGAACTTGACCAGCCCCAGCGCGTTCTTCGGCCCCGGCCGCTGGCGCAGCTTGAGCGAGCCGGCCGACAGCATCTCCAGGCTTTCCAGGCTGGGTTCGTAGACCTGGGAACCGTTGCCGAAGCTGGGCACCATCTCCAGGTTGTGGCGGGCCAGATAACTCGGGTCGCGCAGGATGCCCGGCAGCATCTCCTTGACCGTGATCGCTCGCGGCAGGTTCCAATAGGGGCGGAACACCACGTAGGTCATGTCGGAATGGAACACCGGCGTGTTGTGTCCCCCGGACGACTGGCCCACGACCACATTCATCGACACGTCCGGCCGCTCGTGGTCCTCGCCGTAGCCGTACAAATGGAACGACGGGATGTTCACCAGGATGAAGGGCCCATCGAACTGCTCCGGCAACCAGCGCAGCCGCTCCAGCCCCAGCCGAATCTGCCTGAGCCGCGCAGCCGGCGGCACGTTGAGCGCCTCCAGCGTACCCTTGCCGATCACTCCGTCCGATGCCAAGCCGTGGCGGCCTTGGAACCGCTCGACCGCTTCGACCAAATCGCCGGTATAGACTTCCGGGTCTTGGGCGAAAGCCTCTTTCGGCAAAAAGCCTAGCGAAACCAGCCGTTTGCGCAAGGCTTGGACCTCCTTATGGCGGTCGCCAGGGCTAAGCTTGGGCGGCAAGGCCAGCGCCGAAGCCTCGTAGTTCTCGATCAATCCCCGGTAGCGCGGCAACGCTGCCTTGAGGTTCCGGTACAGCGGCAGCTTCGGCTCCAGTTCGGCGATCGCCTCGCAGGGTCCGGATTCTCGCGCCAAGCGCTGCACCAGCGCCGGCAGATCGAGCCGTTTCGGCGCCACGTCCAGAGCGAAATCGGCGCTGCGGGGATTGACCCGTCCAGTGGCGAGATGGGAAACGTAGCGCATCAAAGCCAGGCTCATCGCCACCTCGAACTGCGCCGCCTCCTCCGAACTTGCCGCGCCGCCGTTCGCGAGATTCTCGATCCAGCCCCCCAGAAGGTCGACATCGTAGTCGCTACCGTTGAGGCCCTGATCGTCGGCCATACGCATGCAGGCCAGCACAGCGGAGGATTGTGGTACCGGCCTCCCCTCGTTCAGCCACAAAGGCCGAGAGCCGCCAGCTGGGTAAAGAGCCCGGAGAAAGGCCTGGAAATCCCCAAAATGTCCCCAGCGCAGCCGGGGATGAACAGCCGATTCGAGCAAGGCTTGGATAGGCGCTGCAGGAGCATCCGGCGGCGCGCCGCTCATGGCGTCGGCGCAGGCCGAAAACAATAACAGCAACACGCCACTCCAGTGCCTTGGAGCATGGCCCTTCTTCCTTTCCCGCCAGTCTTTCATCGTCATCCGCCAAGCATCGTTGCCCATTAGCAACAGTATACCCGCGATGGCCGGCAAGCCGGGGTGCGGCAACTTGGCAGGCCCGCCACAGCCCCCTTCGGCTTACAATCGGCGCTCCATCCGCCACCTAGAGGTATCCGCCATGCTCACCCTGCACGGTTCCGCCATCAGCAACTACTACAACAAGATCAAGCTGGCTCTGCTCGAAAAGGGTATCGAATTCCGCGAAGAGTGGACTATGCCGTCCCAGGAGGCCGCCGTGCTGGCCAAGTCTCCGCTCGGAAAAATTCCTTTCATCGAAACCGAGCACGGCTGTTTGTCCGAATCCCAGGCCATCCTGGAATACCTGGAAGACGCCTACCCGGCAAAGCCGCTCTACCCCGCCGACCCTTATGCCCGCGCCAAATGCCGCGAGCTGATCCTGCACCTCGAACTGAACGTCGAGCTGATCGCACGCAGGCTCTACCTGGAAGCTTTTTTCGGCGGCAAGGTCTCCGAGGCAACCAAGGCCGAGGTCAAACCGAAAGTCGAAGCGGGGCTGAAAGGCCTAATGCGGCTGGCGCAGTTCAAACCTTATGTGTGCTCCGACAACTTCAGCGCCGCCGACTGCGCCGCGTGGCTCCATTTCACTCCGATCGGCCTAGCAACCAGCCGCATCTACGGCGAAGACCTGGTCGCCGCCCAGGTTCCCGCCCTGGCCGACTATCTGGCGGTGATAGCGGCCCGCCCCGCAGCACAAAAGGTCGCGGCGGACCGGGCCCAGGCTCTGGAAGCGTTCTTCGGTGCCCGTAAACCGTAACGCCATGAAGACGACACTAGACCTACCGGCCCTCGAACCCGCGAGCGTACCCGCCCGGACCTCCTCCAACTATCCGATGGAGGAACAGCGCGAGCGGGTTAAGGGCCGCAGCAAGCAAGCCCTGGGCGATGCCCTGGGCTTGCAGAATTTCGGCGTCAACCTCGTTAGGCTGGAGCCCGGCGCAATCTCCGCCTTCCGGCACTGGCACAGCCGGCAGGACGAATTCGTCTACGTACTGGAAGGCGAGCTCACCCTGGTAACCGAGGCCGGCGAGCAATGCCTGGCGGCGGGCACCTGCGCCGGCTTCGCCGCCGGTCGGGCGGACGGGCATCAGCTGGTCAACCGGAGCAGCCGCGTCACCGTCTACCTGGAAGTCGGCGACCGGCTGCCGGGAGACCGGGCGCATTATCCTGAAGAGGATTTGGAGGCCAGAGCGATCAAGGGAGGCTACGAATTCCGGCGCAAGGACGGCACGCCCTATTGAGACTACCCCTCACCCGCATCCGTACCATACGCTTGGGCGCGACTAACCCGCAGGAGGATTTCCGTGAACGACATCCATTCGATAGACCAAGCCGATTTCCGCGGCCGCTTCGAAACCTTGCTAAAGCGGCTGCCAACGGACGAACTGGCCGAACACACCTTCACCAGTGTGCCATGCGACCGCAAGCCCTGGCTTGACACCGGCATCGATCTGGCCGAGGGCGAATCCGTCACCAGCTTCGCCGTGGGCAAGACGCAGCTACAGGGCGCGGATTTCTGGTTCGGCGCCGACTTTCAGTTGTGGTTCCGCATCGGCGCGGACGGCGAAGTCTTCCGCGGCACCCGGGCGAGCCATACCTTCACGGCCAAGCGCGCCGGCAGGCTGTTTCTGGCCAGCTACTTCCCCGGCGAATGGTCGACCCGGACCGGCAGCCTGGCGACGCCGGACGAGGTCTACAACCACGCCTCGGGAAATCTGGCCGTCCTGATCTTGCGCTGGCGGACCGCGCCGCTGGAGGGGCTGAAGGAGCTCGCTAAAGCCGGCGACGTGGAAGGACTGGTCGCCTCCGAAATCGACCGGTTGGGCCATCCCGTGGAAACGCCGGCGGGCTGGCAATACCTTTGGTTCGTGGGACCGGCCGAAATCTACCGGCCCAGCCAGACCCCGGAGGAAAAACCCGCCATTTGCTGCCATACCCACCGCGACGTCGGGCTGCTGCAAAAGGACATCGTGCTCCCGCTCACGCCGGACACCCGTTTGCGTTGGGCTTGGCGGATGGACCGGCTGCCCTCGGCGGTCCGCGAAGACACCCTGCCGACCCACGACTATCTCAGCATCGCCGTGGAATTCGACAACGGCCAGGACATCACCTATTACTGGAGCGCCGAACTGCCGGTCGGCACCGGCTACCGCTGCCCGATCCCCACCTGGACCGCGCGCGAAACTCATGTGGTGATCCGCTCCGGCAGCGAAGGGCTGGGCCACTGGTTCGACGAAGAGCGGAACGTGTTCCGGGACTATCGGGACTACATCGGCGGCCCGCTGCCGGGCAACATCGTACGCGTATGGTTGATCGCCCTCAGTCTGTTTCAGGGGCGCGAAGGCGACGGGCGCTACGCGGACATGGCGTTCGTGACCGACACTGGCATAATCCAGGTTCCGGCCGGCGAGCCGGTATGACCCTGTTTCGCAGAGGAGAACGATCGATGCTCCTGTCTTCACCGCCGGAAAACAAGCTGCTGCTGCAAGGCGCGGCCCTGTGGCTACTGCTGGCCCTGATCCTGGCCTGGTGCCTGGTCGGACTGAACTTCGGCCTGCCCGTGTTCCCCTCCCTCTTTGCAGGCAAGTTCACCCGTCTGGTGCAGGCGCATCTGGATCTGCTGCTGATGAGCGCCCTGCTGTTCGGCTTCCATGCCGCGAAGGTACCCTTGCCCCGGCCGGTCTGCTGGGCCATGGTGATCGGCGCCGTCACCAACCCCAGCGCATTCCTGCTTCAGGCGATCGTCCCCGCGCTGGATGCACCACCCGCGCCGGGCAACGCTGCGCAGGCGGCCTTCGGGATATACGCCATCGCCAGCGTGACCCTCACCAGCTACGGCTTCGGCCGAGCCGCCGTGATCGTCCTCCGCTCCACCTTCAAGGCCGGCTGACGCCCAGTCCGTCAATCCTCTCCAATGCGGGATCACCTCGATTCCTGCATTGGCGGCTCGATTCATTCTGCCGCCGTCGGAAGGTCGTAACCAGACTTA
>JAQTYA010000076.1 GCA_028688525.1 Methylococcus sp.
AGCACCCGGTTTTTCTCGCGTTCGAAATCCTCGGCGGCGAAGCGGGGCTTTGCGAGAATGGCCTTGGCCGTCTCCAGCGCCGGCTCCAGCAGGTTCGGCTGGGTCAAGCTGCGCAGCGAAAGCGAGGCGCTATCGCGGGAAATTCCGGTACCCAGCACCGCACCGACCCCGTCCAAACGCTGGGCGATGGCGTCGGCATTCCAATCGCCGGCGCCGGTATCCAGCACCGAAGAAGTCAGCGAGGCCAGGCCGAACTGCGCACCATCGCGTGCACTGCCGGCGTCGAAGACGACGCGCAGATCCAGCAGCGGTAGGCCCTGGGTGCGGGCGAAATAGACCTTGGCGCCGTTGGTGGTACTCCAGGTCTGAATGTCCGGGAGCGCGAGGACCGTCTGCAACGGCAGCAGGACGAAAAAGAGAATGGCGACGAAGCGCTTAATGGACATGGCCGCCTCCGATGCTGTCAGCACCTTCCTGAATCTTCGCACCTTCCGGGATCGGCTGAGGATCGAGATGGGCGATGGTGAGCCCGTCTTCGGTCAGATATTTTCGGGCCACTTCACGCACCTGCTCGGCGGTCACGGCATTGATCTTATCCACGTATTCCTCCACTTTGCGCCAGCCCAAACCCACCGTTTCGGCCATGCCGAGCTGCATCGCCTGATAGAACACCGAATCGCGCTGGTACACGTTGCTCGCCAGCACCTGGGCCTTCACTCGGGCCAGCTCGTCCTCGGCGACCGGCTCCTCGCGCAGCCTCCGTACTTCCTCTAGCAGCGCCGCTTCCAGCTCCGGCACGGTCTTGCCCTGCGCCGGCGTGCCTTCCAGGGTGAACAGCGACGGCAGCCGGGCGTACAGGTCGTAGCCTGCGCCTGCTCCGGCGGCGATCTGCTGGCCCCGGACCAGGCAGCTGGAGAACCGCGCGCTGTTGCCGCCGTCGAGAATTCCGGCGGCGACTTCCAGGGCGTAGGCCTCCCATTCCGCGCCGGCGGTCTTGAGCGAGGGGACCTTGTAGCCCATCTCCAGATGCGGCAGCTTCGCCGGCACCTTGACGACCATCCGGCGCAAACCGAGCTGCTGCACCTCGCCCTGCGGCTTCAGCACCGGCAGCTTGCTCGGCTTGAGCTGGCCGAAATACTTCTTGGCCTGCTCGAACACCGCCTTGGGATCGACGTCACCGACCACCACCAGCGTGGCGTTGTTGGGCGCATACCAGCGCTGGTACCAGGTGCTCAGGTCGTCCAGGGTGAGGCCGGCCACGTCCTCGGGCCAGCCGATCACGGGATTGCGATAAGGGCTGTCGGTGAAGGCGACTGCCTGGAAATGCTCATCCATCCGCGCATGAGGCTGATCCTCGGTGCGCAGCCTCCGCTCCTCGATCACCACCTGCTGCTCCTTGACGAATTCGTCCTGCAGCAGCCTGAGATTGCGCATCCGGTCCGCCTCCAGCTCCAGGCTCACCGGCAGCCGGCTTTGCTCCAGAGTCTGAAAATACGCGGTATAGTCCTGGCCGGTGAAGGCGTTTTCACTCCCCCCGTTTGCTGAGATAATGCGGGAAAACTCCCCCGGCGGATGCTTCTTCGTACCCTTGAACATCATGTGTTCGAGCATATGCGATACGCCGGTGATGCCGCCGTATTCGTAGCTCGAACCGACCTTGTACCAGACCTGCGACACGGCGACGGGCGCACGGTGGTCCTCCTGAACCAGCACCTTGAAGCCATTGGCTAGGCTGAATTCATGGACCTGCGGCGGTGCCGCCGAGGCGGCGAAAGGCAGCGCCATGAGCAGTAATCCGAGTCTCGGCATCGACATTGTTTGAACTCCCTAGAGATAAGGCGGCCGGCCCGGCCGTTGTAAAACCGGGGCATTTTAACCCAACGGATTCTTATGCGATGACGACGACCTCAAGCACCGGCCCGGCAGGCGGCATTTCCTGGCGCACCTATCTGGCTCTGTGCAAGCTGAAAGTGGTCGGCCACATCGTGTTCACCGCTATCATCGGCATGTTCCTCGCCGTGCCTGGCGTACCGCCGCTGGACACCGCCTTCTGGGCCTCGCTCGGCATCGGCTTCGCAGCGGCCTCAGCGGCGGCGCTCAACCATTTCCTCGACCGCCATGCCGACGCAGAGATGGCGCGGACCCAGAATCGCCCGCTGCCATCCGGAGACATCCGGCCCGGTCAGGTCGTCGGATTCGCTCTGATACTCGGCATCGTCGCCATGGCGATCCTGATCGCGTTCGTGAACATGCTGACCGCGTTCCTGACCTTCCTGTCCCTCATCGGTTACGCGGTCATTTATACTGTTTATTTGAAGCGCGCCACTCCGCAGAACATCGTGATCGGCGGCGCCGCAGGGGCCGCGCCGCCGGTGCTCGGCTGGTGCGCCATCACCGGATCGGTACACCCGTATGCGCTGCTGCTGTTCCTGCTGATCTTCGTCTGGACCCCGCCGCACTTCTGGGCCTATGCCATCGCCAAGCGCGACGACTACGCCAAGGTCGACATTCCAATGCTGCCTGTCACCCACGGCATCGCCTTCACCCAGCTCCACATCCTGCTCTACACCATCCTGCTGTTCCTGGCCGGCTTGATGCCCTATGTCACCGGTATGAGCGGGGAGATCTATCTGGCCGCCGCAGTGATTTTCGGCGGCATCTTCGTCTACTACGCCATCCGCCTGAAGCGCAAAGCCGATCCCCGCGTCGCCATGCAGACCTTCGCCTATTCGCTGGTTTATCTGGTGGGAATATTCACTGCGCTGCTGGTGGATCACTACGTCGTGCTTTGAACGGCTATTCGGCCTCCACCCACTCTTTGAACAAGGTGTAGGCCACCGCCAGCAACGCCGCGCCGAGGAAGATGCCGATCAGCCCCCAGGAAACGAGGCCGCCGATCACCCCCATGAAGATGACCACGATCGGTAAGCCGCTGCCCTGGCTGATGAGGTAGGGCTTCAGGAAGTGATCCACGATGACGAGCGCGAAGCCCCAGGCGCTTAATGCAATGCCCCAGGCCGCATGGTCCTGGTAGCCCAGCCAGAAAGCAGCCGGAACCCAGACCGGCCAGGAACCGAGCTGCGCCAGGGCCAGTATGAAACTGACGAAACCGAGCAGGACGGCTCCGGGAACTCCGGCGGCAGCTAAACCCAGGCCGATCAAGACGCCCTGAAGAAAGGCGATGCCCATCACGCCGAGAGTCACACCCCGCACGGTGCGAGTGATAACGCCGATGGTTTGCCCGCCCTTGCCGCCGCCAAGCTTTTCCGCTGTCCGCAATATCCAGCGGGTCGCTGCATCGGCATGCAAATAGAGCAGGCCGCTGAATAGCACCGCAAGCAATGCCTCGAACGCCGCCGAGGCGAAATGGGCGCTGCGGCCTACGACCCAGCGTCCTGCCTCACCGATCCAAGGGCGGACGTGGGCGGCAAGGTCGCCGCCATCGCTGACAGCCGTCTGCCAGCTTTGGTGGATCAAGGCACCGATCAGTGGAATCTCGTCCAGCCAGACCGGCGGGCCGTGGGAGATCCTCGCCGTCAAATCGTCCACCCACCCGGTCAGCTCGTGAACATGACCGGCAAGCGACGAACCCAGCCATACCAGCGGCACCACAAAGATCAAGCTCAGGATCAGCGTCAAAGCCAGCGCCAAATATTTTCGCGGCCAATGCAGAACACCTTCGATCCGCTCGAGAACACCCCAGATCGAGACGACGATGATCCCCGCCCAAGTCAAGGCACCCACGAAAGGCTGGGCCACTTGGTAACACGCCGCCAACATCAAGCCTACGCCGAGATAACCGAGCAAGGTTTCGACATTTTCACGCTTAATCAAAGCACCCTCCCGGAATCCGAAATTTCTTGCCAAAGAGCATAATTCTTGCACGCGCTTTGCTGATCCAGCTTACCATGGTAAGGTTCCGTCCGGCCGAGCACCGATGTATACCCAATTCTTCCGACTCAACGACGCACCGTTTTCGATCGCGCCGAATCCCCGCTTCCTATATCCCAGCGCCAAACACCGCGAGGCTCTGGCGCACCTGCTTTACGGCATCAAGGAAGAAGGCGGCGGCTTCGTCGCGCTGACCGGCGAAGTCGGCACCGGCAAGACCACCTTATGCCGCTGCCTGATCGAGCAACTGCCGGAAAACGTCGATGTCGCACTGATCCTGAATCCACGTCTGGACGCCGTAGAACTGCTGGCCACAGCCTGCGACGAGCTGAATATTGCCTATCCATCGGCCACCCCCAGCCTCAAGACTCTGGTCGATGCCTTGAACGGACACCTGCTCACCGCGCATGCCAAGGGGCGGCGGACCGTGCTAGTGATCGACGAAGCCCAGAACCTCAGTTTCGACGTGCTCGAGCAGGTCCGGCTGCTCACCAACCTCGAAACCAGCGAACACAAACTGCTGCAAATCATTCTGATCGGTCAGCCCGAATTGACTAGGCTGCTGGAGCAAAAGCGGCTGCGCCAGCTCGCCCAGCGCATCACCGCCCGCTACCATTTGGCGCCGCTCACCCGATCCGAAACCGTCGACTACATCAGGCACCGCCTCGCGGTCAGCGGCTGCCCCGCCCCCTTGTTCACTGCCGGAGCGCTGGCGACAGTGCATCGCCTCTCCGGCGGCATACCTCGTTTGATCAATATCATATGCGACCGGGCATTGCTGGGCGCCTATGCTCAAGGCCGTTTCCAGGTCGACCGCGGCACCGTGCGCCGGGCCGCCCGCGAAGTACTCCCTTCGGCACTGTTGCCTCGCTTCCGGTGGCCGCTGGCCTTGGGAGCGGGCATAGCCGTCTTACTCGGAGGCAGCTTCTTGCTCGGCAGCCGGGAGCCTGCCCCCCAGATTGCACCGTCGCCGCAGAACGCTTCTTCAATGGCGAGCGCGGAAACCCCCGCGGCTCCTGCGGAAGCGATTCCCCAGGAAAAACACGCAATGGCGGCTCCCGCACCTACGGTATCGGCCACGGCAACCGAACGCAGCCGCTTCGAAGGACTGCTGAAAACGCGAGGGGCGAATCCCGCCCAGGCCTTTTCTCAGCTATTCGGCCTCTGGAAAATCAAAGGCGACCTAAGCAAGCCCTGCGAATCCGCCGAACGCCAGGGATTGCACTGTCTCGGAGAGAGCTCCGGCTGGGTGGGATTGCGTCGGCTGAATCACCCGGCGGTGCTGGAATTCGTCCTCCCCAGCGGAGAAAAGCGCTACGGGGCTTTAACTAGCATTGCCGACGGCCGAGCGGTCGTAACTGTCGACGGCGAGGCTCAAGCCCTCGCCCTAGGCGAGAGCCTGCCTTTCTGGGAAGGGAAGTTCATGCTGCTGTGGCGCCCTCCGGTAGTGGACATTACCGTGGTCAAGCCGGGGCAGTCTTCGCCCGCGGTAGGCTGGCTCCGCCAGCGCCTCCCCTCTGCGCAAAAACCGACCGACCCGCAGCGCTTCGACGACGCATTGAAAGCCCAAGTTGCGGCTTTTCAAAAAGAACACGGCCTGATTGTCGACGGTGCCGTGGGGCCGCATACTTTCATTTGTCTGACCAATGAAATGAAGCGCCCCGACATACCCCGCCTGGATTGATCCACTCGCCCTAGTAAATCGATGTCTTATATCCTCGATGCACTCCGCAAATCAGAGCGGGAGCGCAAACTCGCCCAAGCCGCCTCCCTCGACAGCATGGTATTTTCCCCGGAGCCTGTGCATAAGCGGCCTTGGCTGCCGTGGATCCTAAGCGCCATAGCCGTCGTCAACGTAGCGGTTCTCGGCTATTTCCTCGGTCTGAATTCAGGGATACCGCCTACAACGCAAACCGCGGCAAACCAGACTCCGCCTCCGCCGCCCCAGAGCGAGCCGGCAAAAGCACAGGCCGCCGCCGCTCCACCACCGACGATCGCACCCGCGCCAGCTGCCGTCCAGCCGCCGCCGGCAGCTCCCGTACAGCCACCGGCAAAACCTGTGATCACGCAGCCCCTGCCGCCGGCGCGCCTCGCGGAGCGCGAAGATCCGGATAGCGAAGCCGTAGATGCGGCGGAAGAAGAGGAAACCGGCGAGGAAAACACGGCGGACGAAACCATGGAAGCAGAGGACAATTCGGGGACGGCTGTGCGGACTCCGCGCCCGCCCGTGCCGGCGGCGCCCAAGCAAAATGCGGTGCCGCTGCTCTCCGATATGCCGCCCGCATTCCAGAGCAGGGTTCCGCAACTCAAGATCAACCTGTTCGCTTACGGCGCGAACCCAGACGAGCGCTTCGTCGTCATCAACATGAACCGCCAATCGATCGGCGCCACGGTAGCGGACGGCGTGCGCCTGGAACGCATCGACGAGGACAGCCTCACTTTAAGTTTCGAAGGCCAGCGCTTCCGTATCGAACGCCCTTGACGAAGTTGCGGCGCACCGAACACGCGCCGCAACCAAAACCCGCCAAACCCTCTAGACGACTAAGACCCCCACCAGCATCATCGCCGCAAACCATCCCAGCGCCAGGCTGAAGCCGGCGACCAGACCTTCGAATACCGTGGAAAAAAGACGTGAACCGAACATGAGGAAGTCCTCCGAATGTAAGGAATTAAACTTCCGTCACCCACAAGGCCTGCGCCCGCCGTGGGGACGGATTTGCGTAGCGCTTGCCGATAGTAGAGGAGCCACATCCGCGCTGTCCACAAACTGCGTCGAACGTCGGACTATGACCATCGGGGACCCATTTCACTAAAACGTCACCAAGTTTTAGCACACCTGTCAACTGGGCTCCGTATCTTCCCACGAATACCTTGTCTAACTCACCAGGAGACAATCCGTGGGAGCACCGGAGTCACGCACCGGCCGGCCTAGCCGGCTACAGGCATTCGTCGCACGCGATGAAGCCATGATCATCGCCGCACAGAAACTGCGCTACCGCGTTTTCGCCGAGGAAATGGGCGCCCAGTTGCACACCCCTGTCGGCGGCCTCGACATCGACGAATTCGACGCCTATTGCGATCACCTGGTAGTCGTGGATACGCGCGAAAACCGGGTTATCGGCTGCACCCGTCTGTTGAGCGACACCCAAGCGAAGCGGCTCGGCCGCTTCTATTCGGAGGGCGAATTCATACTTTCGGGAATTCTGTCCCTGGAAGGGCGCTTTCTCGAAATCGGCCGCACTTGCGTGGACCCTAATTATCGCGGCGGTGCCGTCATCGCCTGCCTTTGGGGCGCGTTGTCGGAATATGTCACCCAAGGCGGATTCGATCACCTGATGGGCTGCGCCAGCATTCCTCCCGGTCCCAGCGGCTTTGCCGTGAACGCGGTATACCGCAACATCGGCGAAGAACGGCTGGGGCCGCTGGAACTAGGCGTGCTGCCACGGCGGCCCGTCCCCGAATGGAAACGCTGCCAGCGCGATGAAAGTGGCGTCCCGCCTTTGCTGCAAGCCTATCTACGGCTGGGAGCCTGGGTTTTCGGCGAACCCTGCTGGGACGAGGATTTCGACGTCATGGACGTTTTCGTCCTGTTGAAAATGGAGCGTCTGCAAGGCCGCTATGAACGCCACTTCGTGGGAGGCGACAGGGATGCCGAGATTCAGACAGGTCTATAGGGCTTTATTGATCTTGCTCGCCTGTCTGGGTGCTATAGCCGCCGTTGTCCTGCTCTTCCCTCTGCTGCGCGTCTTGGGTGAGGGCAGAGCGCAGGCAATCAGAGACAAGGTGCAGATCGCCTGGTTCCGCAGTTTCCTCGTCATCCTTGGCGTACGCGTATGCCGTAGCGGCCTGTGGAATACCGCCGCCCCGCTCTGGGCCTCCAACCACATTTCCTGGCTAGACATCGTGGTCCTCGGGGCACAGTCCCCTCTCACCTTCATCTCCAAACAAGACGTTGCCGGCTGGCCGGTGTTCGGCTTCCTCGCCAGCCGCACCGGCACACTGTTCATCCGCCGGGGCGATCGCGAAGACACTCAGCGGGTGAGCGAAAGAATGACTTGGCTGCTGCGCCAAAGGCGTACTCTGCTGCTGTTCCCCGAGGGTACCAGCTCTAGCGGCGAGACCGTGCTGCGCTTTCATCCCCGCTTGTTCCAGCCAGCGAAACGGGCCGGCATCGCGGTCCAGCCTATCGCGCTGGCGTATCGGGGAGAAGGCAGCGATGCCGTGCCCTTCATCGGTGATGCCTCGTTTCTTCCTCACCTGCTCGCGGTGCTCATGATTCCCCGCCTCACCGTGGAACTCAGCTTCGGTACCGCCATCGATAGCGAACATGCCAGCCGCGACGATCTGGCGCAGACGGCCCGGCAAATCGTCATCGATTGCCTGGGAAAAAGCGAAGCACAGCGCCAAGTCGCCTGAGCCCGCAACCGTGCCGGGGGCTCACGCTGTGGAGAGGGCTTGCATCCATTACGTTTTGGCCCGAAAATGCTTGCCATCTACGCAATCACAGCCCGCTGCAGGCACGCCTTTTAGTCCAGGGAGCGGGCCGGTGATCACACATGAGGAGCCGCCCAAGTGAGCAGTGACAAGATTCTTCACATTACAGACGCTGAATTCGAAGAAAAGGTTCTTAAAGCATCCGAACCGGTGCTGGTGGATTATTGGGCCGAATGGTGCGGCCCGTGCAAAATGATCGCCCCGATCCTAGACGAGATTGCGGGTGAGTATGAAGGCCGCCTAACCGTGGCCAAGCTCAATATCGATGAGAACCCGTCGACCCCGCAGCGTTACGGCGTCCGCGGCATCCCGACCCTGATGGTGTTCAAGGGCGGCGAAGTGTTGGCGACCAAGGTTGGGGCACTGACCAAATCGCAACTTACTGCATTTCTCGACGGCAATCTGTAATCTCCTGGGGCACTCGGCAGCGCCCGGAACGAGTGCCCCTTCGTCCGATGCATTGAGCGCCCCCGTTTTCTCTTCCTGACCCGGCAGATTTCTGCCAGATTGACTCTAACCCCTAGTCCAACGGCCTTCCTGGCCAATTCCCCCGGACTTTTTTCTTTCCCCAAATTCCTTAATGGAAACGCATGAATCTCACTGACCTCAAGCGCAAGCCCGTCTCCGAACTGATCGCCATCGCCGAATCCCTCGATATCGAGGGCGTCGCCCGTACCCGCAAACAGGATCTGATCTTTTCCATCCTAAAGAAGCTCGCCAAGAGCGGCGAAGACATCTACGGCGACGGGGTGCTGGAAATACTGCAGGATGGCTTCGGGTTCCTGCGCTCCCCGGACAGCTCCTTCCTGGCCGGACCGGACGACATTTATGTCTCCCCCAGCCAGATCCGGCGCTTCAGCCTGCGAACCGGGGATACCATTTCCGGTAAAATCCGTCCGCCTAAGGACAGCGAACGTTATTTCGCCATGCTCAAGGTCGAACAGATCAATTACGAGCCGCCGGAAAACGCCAAGCACAAGATCCTGTTCTCGAACCTCACCCCGCTGTTTCCGGTCGACCGCTTCGTACTGGAACTGGGCAACGGCACTACCGAGGATTTGACTGCCCGCGTGATCGATTTGGTCGCGCCCATTGGCAAGGGCCAGCGCGGCCTGATCGTCTCGCCGCCAAAAGCCGGCAAGACGATGATCCTGCAGAACATCGCCCATTCCATCGCGGAAAAGAATCCCGAGTGTTACCTCATCGTACTGCTCATTGACGAGCGCCCAGAAGAAGTCACCGAGATGCAGCGCAGCGTCAAGGGCGAAGTGGTATCGAGCACCTTCGACGAACCGCCTGCGCGCCACGTCCAGGTCGCCGAAATGGTGATCGAAAAAGCCAAACGTCTGGTCGAGCACAAACGGGACGTAGTCATCCTATTGGATTCCGTCACCCGTCTCGCCCGCGCCTACAACACCGTGGTACCGTCCTCGGGCAAGGTACTGACCGGCGGCGTCGATGCCAACGCGCTGGAGCGCCCCAAGCGTTTCTTCGGCGCCGCGCGCAATATCGAGGAGGGCGGCAGCCTGACCATCATTGCAACGGCCCTGGTCGACACCGGTTCTCGCATGGACGAGGTGATCTACGAAGAATTCAAGGGCACTGGCAATATGGAACTGCATCTCGAGCGCAAGATCGCCGAGAAGCGTGTGTATCCCGCCATCAACATCAACCGTTCCGGCACTCGCCGCGAAGAATACTTGGTCGGCCCGGATGAACTGCAGAAGTCCTGGATTCTCCGCAAAATACTCCAACCCATGGACGAAATGGCGGCTAACGAATTCTTGCTGGGCAAGCTCAAGGACTCCAAGACCAACCGCGAATTCTTCGACATGATGAAACGCTGATTATCCTCAGCCTTCAGCGTGCCCGGATCAAGAGTGTGCGGTGTCCGGGATCCCGCGCCACCACGGCGAAGGAGATCTCGGGCATGCGTTCCGGCGCCAGCAATGCCAACGCATCCGCACGATCCGAACCTTTCGCTTCCCGGAAATAGCCCATAAAACCGAATCGCGTAATCGTTTCAAGCGGATCGATCCGCCCTATCCAAAGAGGAGTTCCATCCTCGTCCAAGACATAACGGCTCGGCCACAGACGCAATGCTAACCAGCGCCCGCTACCCTCCGGACGCAACATCCGCAAGACATCCTCTTTGTCTTGATTGAAGCGTCCCAGTACCGGCCATTCTTCCGGCCGCGCCAAGGGATTGAGCCACTTCAGCGCCGACGCCAAAGACAGCGGCGCCGCAGCCTGCCAGCCGGATTTTTCGAGATCCGCCCGGACAGTTGCGAGCGGCGCCGCCCACTGAATCGGTAAAGGCTGATGCGGCCGCCCCAAAGGCTGTAACCGGTAAGCCGGCAACTCTTTCCAGCCCCTAACCCACCATTCGGCAGCCGCCAAGCGCCGGATGGGGAGATCATGGGCGAAACCCACAGGTCCGTGCCGCCCCCCTTCGATACCCAACACTAGAATCATGCAGCCCGTCGCTAGCCAAACCACGCCGCGCGACGAGGCGCCGGTTTCGCAATGCCGGCGGCAGGCGATCCCGAGAGGAACCAGCCAACACAGGCCGACCATTAACGCGAGCAACACCGTAGAAATCTCGCTGCGATCCAGGTAAATCCTGGCGAATCCTAAAGCCGCGGCCAGCGCTGCTGTAGACGCATACACGACGCGCCCCCCAATCATCCGGAACGCCGGCGCGGACAGAACCGCCAGGAAACCGAACACAGTGCACGCCCGCAGGAGCACTGCATCGAATGGAGACCGGTCAAATGCATTTTCAGAGATCCACGCGATAGTCAGCGCGAAGGCCACGGCGATCAACCAGTGAGCGAAGGCGATGAAATAGCGCCGATAACCGAGCCACAAAGCCACGGCGCCGAAAACGATCAGCACCGCTTCCACCTGGCCCAGCGACTCCAGCACCGTGAAAACGTAGTCCGCCCGAGGGGTGCGCCAAGCATCTAGGGAGGCCGGCATCGGCGGCCCGGAGAATAGCCGGCCCAGAGCCAGAGAACCCATGAGGATCAGTCCGGCGATCAATGCCAGGCCGCCGTAATCGCGCTGCGCTGGGTCGAGCAGAGGAAGGGTGACGCGTCCCAGCAAACGATGGCGTCCAGCAAGACGGAATAAGGCTAGGATCAGGCCGAGGGTTCTAGGCTGAACAAATGCGTAGAATTTAGCTGTCAGCCATACCACGAACCAGAGCAGAGCGAAAAGACCGGTCGCCAGTCCCACCAGTTTGGCTGTGGTTCCTGACGCCAGTTCTAGCGATGCTCCGAACAGGACGCCGGGCGCGAGAAACACGGGAACCCACAAAGCCGCGGCTAGTAGACTCACGCCGACAAAGCGGCCCGGCGGCATACCGGCCATCCCTGCCACCAAAGGAACGATGCCGCGTACAGCGCCGAAAAACCGCCCGAACAGGACGCTATAGCCGCCGTAGCGCCAGAAAAAGCCGATGCCGCGCTCCAGCACGGCCGGGAAGCGGCTGAACGGCCAAGTCGCCCGAATCCGCTGGCGATGGATCCAGCCCAACCAAAAACTGATGCCATCTCCCAGCAGCGCACCGCTCAGCGCCCAGGCGTAAGTGGAGACGAAATCCATCGAGCCGCCGCCTACCAGCGTGCCGAAGGTGAAAATCAGCAGCGTACCCGGCAACAGCAGACCAACGACCGCTAGCGACTCCGCCAGGACGATGGCGAAAACAGCCAACCCCGCAAGATGCGGGTGCTGGCCGACCCAGAGATGGACCGCTTCCAGGCTCAAAGCCCGGCGAACACCCGCTCGGCCACGGCGAGGGTGCGGTCCAGGACGTCGTAGTCATGGGCCGCGGACACGAAGCCTGCCTCGAAAGCCGAAGGCGCGAGGTAGACGCCCTCTTCGAGCATGCCGTGGAAAAACCGGCGGAAACGTTCCTGGTCGCAGGCCATGACCTGATCGAACCGGCTCACCCCCTGCTGTTCGGTGAAGAACAGGCCGAACATGCCACCGGCCCAGTTGACGCTCAGGGGGATCCCGGCCTGCTCGGCCCGGACCAGCAAGCCTTCGGCCAAGTGGCGGGTCTTTTCCGCCAGTTCGTCGAAAAACTTGGGCTGCGAGATCAACTCCAGCGTCTTCAGCCCCGCCGCCATGGCCACGGGATTGCCCGACAGCGTGCCGGCCTGGTACACCGGCCCCAGCGGCGCGAGCTGTTCCATGATGTCAAGCCGCCCGCCGAAAGCCCCGACCGGCATGCCGCCGCCGATGACCTTACCCAAGGTAGTCAGGTCCGGGCAGATGCCGTAATGCGCTTGGGCGCCACCCAGGGCCACCCGGAATCCGGTCATTACCTCGTCGAAAATTAGCACCGCGCCGCTCGCATCGCAGACATCGCGCAAGGTTTCCAAGAAGCCAGCGACCGGAGGCACGCAGTTCATGTTGCCGGCCACGGGCTCGACGATGACGCAGGCGACTTCGCTGCCGCAGCGTTCAAAGGTCCCGCGCACCGCCGAGGCATCGTTGTAGGGCAGGGTTAAGGTGTGTTCGGCCAGGCTGGCCGGTACGCCGGGAGAACTCGGCACACCCAGGGTGAGAGCGCCGGAGCCGGCTTTGACCAAGAGCGAATCGGAATGGCCGTGGTAGCAGCCCTCGAACTTCACGATCTTGTCGCGCCCAGTGAAACCGCGCGCCAGCCGGATGGCGCTCATGGTCGCCTCGGTGCCGGAACTGACCATCCTCACCCTATCCAAGGATGGCACCAGTCCGCAAACCATCTTGGCCATAGCCGTCTCGCTCACGGTGGGAGCGCCAAAACTCAGACCGCGGTCTACGGCGTCGTGCACCGCTTCCAGCACCTCCGGGTGCGCATGGCCGAGCACCATCGGACCCCAGGAGCCGACATAGTCGATGTAAGCCTTGCCATCGGCACCATAGATGTGCGCCCCTTCGGCGCGTTCGACGAACACCGGCGTACCGCCCACACCTCGGAAGGCACGAACCGGCGAATTGACACCGCCGGGAATGAACCGATTGGCATCGGCGAAAAGAACGGTCGAGTCGAGCATGAACAAGGTTCTCCTGCAGTCGTTGAAATCAAGCCTTAGGCAATGTCACGCCAATCTGGCCCTGATATTTGCCGCAACGGTCGCGATAGGAGGTTTCGCAGACGTCATCTGCGCCGATGAACAGCACCTGGGCAACACCTTCATTCGCATAAATCTTGGCCGGGAGCGGCGTGGTGTTGGAAAACTCCAGGGTCACGTGCCCTTCCCATTCCGGCTCCAGCGGCGTCACGTTGACGATAATGCCGCAGCGGGCATAGGTCGACTTGCCAAGGCAAATAGTCAACACGTCGCGCGGAATACGGAAATACTCCACCGTACGAGCCAAAGCGAAGGAATTGGGCGGAATAATACAGACGTCCGAGACCAGATCGACGAAGCTGTTCTCGTCAAAGTTCTTGGGATCGACGATGGCCGAGTTGATGTTGGTGAATATCTTGAATTCGTTGGAACAGCGGACATCGTAGCCGTAGCTCGATGTGCCGTAGGAAATGATACCGGTCTCATCGCCGTGCCTGACTTGGTATGGCTCGAACGGTTCGATCATGCCGAATTCCTCGGCCATTTTCCGTATCCAACGGTCTGATTTTATACCCATTTTCAATTGTTGACGATGCTGATGGTGGGAAAGCGGCTGCTGTAATCCTTGGCCTTCAGCGCCAGCCGCGCTGCGATCTTACGGGCGATGCTCCGGTACATCCGGGCAGGCTCGCTATCCGGCGCGGCGATCACCGTAGGCCGCCCTCCGTCGGCGCTTTCGCGGATGCTGCGATCCAGCGGCAACTGGCCGAGCAGTTCGGTCCCGTATTTCCGCGCCATCTTCTCGCCGCCGCCTTCGCCGAAAATCGGCTCGGCGTGACCACACTGGCTGCATACGTGGACGCTCATGTTCTCGATGATGCCGAGCACGGGGATACTTACCTTCTCAAACATCTTGAGACCCTTCTGCGCATCCAGCAGGGCGATATCCTGCGGAGTGGTGACGATGACTGCCCCGGACACAGGAATCTGCTGCGCCAGCGAAAGCTGGATGTCGCCGGTGCCGGGCGGTAAATCCACGACGAGGTAGTCGAGATCGTCCCACAACGTGTCGTTCAAGAGTTGCTGCAAGGCGCCCACGACGAGCGGGCCGCGCCAAATCATCGGCGTATCCTCATCGATCAGATAGCCGATAGACATGGACTGCAACCCGTGGGCGACGATCGGGTGAATCTTCTTGCCTTCGGTCTCGGGTCTAGCCGACACCCCCAGCATCAGCGGCTGGCTCGGCCCTAGAATATCCGCATCGAGAATTCCGACCCGCGCACCTTCTGCGGACAAGGCCAGCGCCAGATTGACCGCTGTGGTCGATTTGCCCACCCCACCCTTGCCCGAAGCCACGGCGACGATATTCTTGACGCCGGGCATCGGCTTCAGCCCTTTTTGCACCGCATGGGAAACAACTTCGGAGATGATTTCGATGTCGACGTCAGCCGCGCCGGTCGCTTGGAGGAGCTCCGCTCTCGCCGCCTGAGCCAACCCCTCACGGCAGGAGTCGGCAGGGTAACCCAGCACGATACGCAAATTCGCACGGTTGCCGTCCACATCGATCTTTTTCACGGACTTCGCAGTAACCCAATCCAGCCCTAGATTGGGATCGACGAAATTTTTCAAAGCGGCTTCTACATCCGCCGGCGTTACACTCATTTCGGGGCTCCTAACTGGGGATTTCTGGTATGGAATGGCGGCTAGTTTACCTGCAAATGAGCCGCCAGGACCAAAGCAGACAAGCCGCTACCGATAGATGACAGAGTGCTCCGCTCACCTGGCTTTACCTATCTGCCGATTTCACTTAAGTTGTGGCCATCACCACTTCACCAAGAGAAGGCCAGAAAATCATGAGCGCTACTCCGGCAGCACTGAGATACGCCCATACTCACGAATGGGCGAAGCAGGAGTCCGACGGAACTGTCAGGGTGGGGATTTCAGACCATGCCCAGGAAACGCTGGGCGACTTGGTTTATCTGGAATTACCCGAAGTCGGGCGGCAGGTGGCGGCCGGCGAAGCCTGCGCTGTAGTCGAATCCGTGAAAGCTGCTTCGGACGTCCACAGCCCCTTGAGCGGAGAAATCGTAGCCGTCAACCAAGATCTGGCCACGTCGCCAGAGCAGGTCAATCACTCCCCCTATGAAGCTTGGCTGTTTACGATAAAACCCGCCGATCTATCCGAACTAAACAGGCTTCTCGACGCCGAGAGCTACCGAGCTACAGCCGAAGAATGAAAAAAGAGGAACGGTTCACCGTTCCCCTTTTTTCACAGCCGCTCTGGCGCAATCACAGTGTCAGGAAGTTTTTGACGGCGTCGAACTTGGGAGATGAGCCCTGATCGCGGTATTCCAACAAGCCCCATGAGCCCCACTTCGAGTAGCCCCCCACACTGTTCCACAGATTGTAAAGGCCGCCACCGGCGTCGATCCATTCCTGCAGATGCTGTTGGTAGGTTGCACCCATCCGGCTGTCGCGGTTAGCTGCTTGGAACAGGTTGCTCACGGCATCGTTATTGGTCACCGCGCCGACCCCCACCAAATGCTGGCCGCCTTCGTAAGCGACCAATTGCACGCCGTATTGGCTAGCGACGGCCTTATTCTGCAGCATTTGCTGCCGGGCATCTTCCAGCGCACCGCCCACCGGGCTGGTGCTGAGCCCGCCGCCCTGCAGAAGTTCGCCGAACAGGCTGGTCAGACCGCCGTCGCTCTGACTGGCCCAGGCATCGACCGAAAGCTCATTCTCCGGCAGCCCGAGGTAGTAGCCGAAGTAAGGGGCGATGGCGATGGCGCGGATGTTGTGCTGCACGCAGGCGCTGCCGCCGTTCTCCGCTGCCCATAACGGGCAGTCCAGGGCTTGTTGTACG
>JAQTYA010000077.1 GCA_028688525.1 Methylococcus sp.
AGCAGGAACAGCCGGGTGAACAGGGTATCGGGGATCAAGCGCCGCATCGGTTGACCTGCGCGCTGAAGAAATAGCCTTCACCGCGGATGGTTTTGATCAGTAGGGGATTCTTGGGATCGTCCTGGAGTTTCTGGCGCAGCCGCGATACCAGCAGGTCGATGCTGCGGTCGAACAGATCCATGGCCCGGCCGCGCGCATAATCGAGTAGCTGGTCGCGGCTCAGGATGCGGTTGGGGCGTTCGATGAAAACGCTCAGTAGCCGGAATTCGGCGTTGGACAGCGGGACGACCATGCCTTCCGGCGAGGTCAGCTGGCGCAAGATCCGATGCAGGCGCCAGCCTTCGAATTCGATGACGATGTCGGGCGTTTCGGGGGCTTCCGCTGCCGTGTCGCGTTCCTGCCGGGTACGGCGGAGGATGGTCTGGATGCGTGCCACCAGTTCGCGCGGTTCGAACGGCTTGGCGACATAATCGTCGGCGCCAAGCTCCAGGCCGACGACCCGGTCCATCGGGTCGCCGCGGGCGGTCAGCATGATGACCGGGATGTCGCTTTCGGTGCGCAGAGTCCGGCAGAGGCTCAGGCCGTCTTCGCCGGGTAACATCAGATCCAGCACGATGAGGTTGAACGGCCCCTCAGCCAAGGCTCGCTTCATTTCGGCGCCGTCATGGGCGCCGACGGCTTCCATGCCGAAGCGCGACAGGTATCCGCAGAGCAGATCCCTGATTTCGACGTCGTCGTCGACGATCAGAACGCGTGTTGTCGGTGCCTGCATAGTGTCTTTACTTTGGGATCGCGAGATCGCCTTCGGGTTTGCCCGGTGCGTAGCGGCATTTGGCATCGCCGGGCGCTGGACCCATTTTATCCAGTTCGGCCAGCAGTTGGGTGTGTACGGTCTTTTTCTGAGCCGTGTCTAGGGTATCGTAGAGGTTCAGCCAAAGCTTCTGGTTTTCCCTGGCCCTGGCCTCACCGGCACTCTTATCCGCTGCCATCTTGTCGAACAAGGTGTGCAGATTGCCGTTGGCATCGCTCAGAGTCGATTTGATTTCCGTTTGCGCGGTTTCGAACCGTGCCCGGTGCAGTTTCATCAATTGCCGGGTATCGTCCTCGGCGCGCTTCCACAGGTTTTCCTGTTCGGCGTTCAAGTTCAGCTCGCCGTGAATGCGCCATAGCAGGCCAGCCAGCCGCTCTTCCGGGGCGGCATTCGGCGGGGGAGGCGGAAATGCGTTTGCGTTGATAGACAGCGCGGCAAGGCTTACGAATGCCAGAGCGGCGACAAATTTCTGAAAGAGGTAGCGAATTTGATTCATGAGAACTCCTTAGGGGTTTGAGAATTGGGCCGGCCTTTTCTCTGCCGGCGGGAGCATGATCCCGCCGGCGGGTGTCTATACAATTTCCGGAATGTATCAGGATTGATGCGGTCGGCGCCTTTCGACAGAGGCTGCTTAGGCCGTATCATCCAAAATTTCCTGCGACAGCCGGACTTCAATAACTACAAGAGATTCATCCCCCATGCGCGAAGCCAACTCCCAGACCATCTACCTCAAGGATTACCAGCCGCCCGAATATCTGATCGATGCGGTTGACCTGTTTTTCGAACTGGACGCCGAAGCTACCCGCGTCACTTCACGGCTGAAGCTGCGCCACAACCCGGCGGTGGAGGAATGGAAGCCCTCGCTCGCACTCGATGGCGAGCAACTGGCATTCGAATCCGCCAAGCTCAACGGCCGGGCGCTGGCCGAAGCCGAATATAGCGTCGGCGAATCGGGGCTGGTGATCCACGCGGTGCCGGATCGCCCGTTCGAGCTGGAAATCACCAACCGGATCAACCCGGAAGCCAATACAGCCCTAGAAGGCCTGTACCTGTCCAAGGGCATGTTCTGTACCCAGTGCGAGCCGCACGGCTTCCGCCGCATTACCTATTACATCGACCGGCCCGACGTGATGTCGCTGTTCACGACGACCGTAGTGGCGGACCAGAGCCGCTACCCTGTGCTGCTGTCGAATGGCAATCCGGTCGCGCGCGGTGAGCTCAAGAATGGTCGGCATTGGGTCCGGTGGGAGGATCCTTTCCGCAAGCCCAGTTATTTGTTTGCCCTGGTGGCCGGGCAGCTGGCCTGTCTGGAGGACCGCTTCGTCACCGCCTCCGGCCGCGAGATCGCGCTGCATATCTATGTCGAGCCGCACGATCTGGACAAGTGTGACCATGCCATGCAGTCGCTCAAGCACGCAATGCGCTGGGACGAGGAGCGCTTCGGCTGCGAGTACGATCTCGATCTGTACATGATCGTCGCCGTCAGCCATTTCAACATGGGGGCGATGGAGAACAAGGGGCTCAACGTCTTCAACACCAAGTTCGTGCTGGCGCGGCCGGATACCGCGACCGACGCCGATTACGAGCACATCGAGGGCGTCATCGGCCACGAATATTTCCACAACTGGACCGGCAACCGCATCACCTGCCGCGATTGGTTCCAGCTCAGCCTCAAGGAAGGGCTGACGGTGTTCCGCGACCAGGAGTTCAGTGCCGACCGCAGCTCGCGGGCGGTCAAGCGCATCGAGGACGTTAACCTGCTGCGAACCCGCCAGTTCGCCGAGGACGCAGGTCCTCTGGCGCATCCGGTGCGGCCGGACTCCTATATCGAGATCAACAATTTCTACACTCTCACCGTCTACGAGAAGGGCGGCGAAGTGGTCCGCATGATCCAGACCCTGGCCGGTTCCGAGGGCTTCCGCAAGGGCACGGACCTCTATTTCGAGCGCCACGACGGGCAAGCCGTGACCTGCGACGATTTCGTGCGCTGCATGGAAGACGCCAACGGCATCGACCTGGGGCAGTTCCGCCTGTGGTATGCCCAAGCCGGCACGCCCGAGCTGCAACTAGAGCCCGAATACGACGCAGGGTCCCGGACCCTGCGTCTCTCGGTGCGCCAGTCCTGCCCGCCGACGCCGGGCCAGCCGGTCAAGCAACCCTTGCACATCCCGCTGGCCCTCGGCCTCCTGGCGCGGGACGGGAGCGAATTGCCGCTGCGGCTGGCGGGCGAAGCCGAGGCCAGGCTGGGAACCTGTGTGCTGCACGTCCGGGAGGCCGAACAGGTGTTCGAGTTCGTTGACGTCCCCGAGCCGCCCGTAGTCTCCGCCTTGCGCGGCTTTTCCGCGCCGGTCAGATTGAAAATGGAACGCAGCGCCGAGGAACTGGCATTCCTGTTCGCCCACGACACCGACGCCTTCAACCGCTGGGATGCGGGCCAGAGCCTGGCGACCCAGGTGATGCTCGGCCTCATCGAGCGCATCCGGGCGGGCGAAAATCCGCAAAGCCTCGACACCCATCTGGTCGACGCCTTCCGCACGCTGCTGGCGCTACCGGCGGCGGACTTGTCCTATCAGGCGTTGCTGCTGGGCCTGCCCTCGGAAGATTACGTCGCCGCGCTGATGAGCGTGGCCGATCCGGAAGCCATCCACCGGGCGCGCCAGACGGTCCGCAAAGCCTTGGCCGCTGCCCTGGCCGAGGACTTCCTGAGGCTCTACCGGGAGCACCATGCGGGTGAAACGGGCGGCCTCGACCCGGCTGCGAGAAACCGGCGCCGGATCAAGAACACCTGCCTCGGATTCATCGCGGAGTTGGAGACGGCCGAGTCATACGCGCTGTGCGTAGCTCAGTTCCGCGAGGCCCGCACCATGACCGACCAGATCGCGGCCCTGGCGGCGATCGTCAACAGCGCCAATCCGGAGAAAACCGCTTGCCTCGAGTCGTTCTACGCCCAATGGCGGGAAGAGGCGCTGGTCATCGACAAATGGTTTAGCCTGCAGGCGGGCTGCCATTTGCCGGGCACCCTGGAGAGCGTCAAGGCGCTGACGGCGCATCCCGATTTCGACCTGCGCACCCCCAACCGCGTGCGTTCGCTGATTGGCGCGTTCTCGCAGGCCAACCCGGTGAATTTTCATGCAGCCGACGGCAGCGGCTACGAATTCTTAGGAGACCAGATCGTCGCCCTCAACGCCATCAATCCCCAGGTCGCCGCGCGCATGCTAGGCGCCTTGACCCAGTGGCGCCGCTACGACAAGGGACGGCAGGAAGCCATGTGCCGCCAGTTGCAGCGCATCGCCGGCCTGGAAGGCGTGTCGAAGGATGTGTACGAGGTGGCGGTGAAGAGTCTGGTCTGACCGGAGATTGCCCGGCTATGAAAGCCTGGGTGATCGGTCAAATCGGTCCGCTGGATTCGTTGCCAGCCCCGCTGCGGCTCGCCGACCTCCCGGTGCCGGTGCCCGGTCCTGGCAAAATCCTGTTGAGGGTGTCCGTCTGCGGCGTGTGCCACACCGAAATCGACGAGATCGAGGGCCGTACCGCGCCGCCGCGCCTGCCCGTCGTGCCCGGGCACCAGGCCGTCGGCCGGATCGCGGCGCTCGGGGCGAGTGTGGCGGGATTCGCCGTGGGCGATCGCGTCGGCGCGGCCTGGATCTATTCCGCTTGCGGCTCATGCGAGTTTTGCCGTTCGGAGCGGGAGAACCTCTGTCCCGGATTCCGTGCCACCGGGCGAGACGCCGACGGCGGCTATGCCGAGTACATGACCGTGCCAGCGGCCTTTGCCTTCCGGCTCCCGGAGGTCTTCACCGATGCCGAGGCCGCGCCGCTCTTGTGCGCCGGCGCCATTGGCTACCGCTCGCTCAATCTGACCGGGCTCAAAAACGGGCAGAGGCTAGGTCTCACCGGGTTCGGAGCTTCCGCCCATCTGGTGCTGACGATGGCGCGGCACCGGTTCCCCGATTCGGAAGTCTACGTCTTCGCGCGCAACTCCGAGGAGCGTGATTTCGCTCTGCAACTGGGCGCGGTCTGGGTCGGCGACACGGCCGACACCTCTCCGCTGCCGTTGGCGGCCATCATCGACACCACCCCGGCCTGGAAGCCGGTGGTCGCGGCGCTCGCCAACCTTGCTCCCGGCGGACGGCTGGTCGTCAACGCGATCCGCAAGGAGTCGGGAGACAGCGCCTGTCTCGCCGAACTCGACTATGCCCGGCACCTGTGGATGGAACGGGAGATCAAGTCGGTCGCCAACGTGGCGCGCAGCGACGTGGCCGGGTTTCTGACGCTGGCTGCGGAAATGGGCATCCGTCCCGAGACGGAGGAATACGGGTTCGAGGACGCCAACCGGGCCTTGCTCGACCTCAAACAGCGCCGGATTCGTGGGGCGAAGGTGTTGCGGGTGGCTTGAGCCGGAGTGTTCAGGCCCTCACAGCCTGTCTGTAGCAATATTCGAACAGTATTCGCCATTCGGCGAACTGGATGCGCCGGCACAAGGGCTCTGCCGGCGTGTGGCCGAGACGGGCGGTTTCGCATAGGTCGATGAAGGCGAACGGATCCCAGGTGGTCTGCCGCAGCAGGAACTCCGTCTCGCGCGAGGGCGGTTCAGCTTGAGCCAGCTCCTGCGCGGCGGCGGCTACTTCGGGAAAGACCGGGTGGCTGCCGACCCGCTTGAACCAGTATTTGCTGTTCCAGGCGTCCGGTTCGCGGCGGTGGAGAATGCCATGCCAGTAGCTGCCGCTGATCGTAGCGATGTCCTGGCTGATGCGGTGGCTTTCGTCGAAAAAATCGTGATACAGCCAGACGGCTGCCAGACAGCATCGGGCCATGTCAGGGTCGCGGACCGCCTCGGGTTCGAAAGCCGTTTCGATCCGCAGCGGCTCCAGCCGCGGCCGCATGCCGAGGTTGGGTACGCCCGGTACCAGGCTGTTCAGCCGGTCGTTGGTAAGAAGTTCGGCGAAGGGTTGAGAGTAATGCGCGGTTTCGGCCATCGTCGTTACGTTTTGAATATCCCGTTTTGGTAGGCGAGGCGGGCCATTTCGGCGGTGGTGTTCACGCCCAGCTTGCTTTTGATGAGGGTACTGTAGTTAGCGACGGTTTTATAGCCGAGCCGCAGTTCTTCCGCGACCTCCCGGGTGGTGTAGCCTTTGGCCAGCAGCAGGAAGACGTCGAACTCGCGGGCCGACAGCGTGTTGAGCGCCGTCGCGGCTTCGGCGCCGCCCAGGGTTTGCATCGCCAGGCGCTGGGCGATTTCCGGTTCCAGGAACGATTCGCCGGAGGCGATTCGGGCCACAGCCTCGACCAGGATTTCCGGCGCGCAGCTCTTGGTGATGTAGCCTCTGGCGCCGGCTTCCAGCGCGCGCACCACGTAGATGAGCTCGTCGTGGATGCTGAATACCAGAATCCGGGCGGAGGCGTCGCGGGTGCGGATGCGGCGGATCGACGCCAGTCCGCCGATGCCGGGCAGCGAAAGGTCCATGACGATCACGTCCGGGCGGGCGTCGGCATAGAGCTGGCAGGCTTCCTCTCCCCGCTCGGCTTCGCTGACGACCTCGATGTTCTGGGTGCCGGAGAGCAGGAGGCGATAGCCGGCGCGCACTACGGCATGATCGTCGACCAGCATCACGGTAATCTTGGGTTTCATGGACGATGGTCTCCGCAGGGAATTTTGACGCGCAGGGATACCCCGCTGCCGGGGTGGGTATTGAGGCTGAATTGTCCGCCCAGGCTTGCCACGCGTTCGCGGATGCCGAGCAGCCCCAAACCGGCTGGGGCCAGGGAGGGGTCGAAGCCGGCGCCGTCGTCGCTGACCTTGAGCAGGAGAGCTTCGGGGCATTCATCGGCGGTTTCGATCAGGCTCAAATGAATTTTGAGGTGGCGTGCGCAGGAATGCCGGACCACATTGGTCAGGCTTTCCTGCACGATCCGGAACACGTGAATCCTGGAGTCGCCTATACAGTCGTCGATGCCGTCGTCGCAGCGAAAATCCAGCGCGATGTTGGGATAACGGCTGCGCCAGTTCTCGATCATGTCTTCCAGCGACGCTTTCAATCCCAGTTCGTCCAACATCAAAGGGCGCAACCGCTGCATCAGAGTGCGCAGCACCGCAAACAGATGGTCGCAGATCGATTGGATGGTGCCGACGGCATCGGTGGTCGATTTGTCATCCCGCCCCGGCTTGCGGAGCGACGCGGCGATTGCCTTGATCGCGCTCAGCGACTGGCCGAGCTCGTCGTGCAACTCCTGCGCGAGGTAGCGCCGCTCCTCTTCCTGGATCGCCAGCGAGCGCTGGGTCAGCGCCCGGTTTTCCTCGCGGCTTCTCTCCAGCGCGCAGACCGTATGGTTGAAGGTGCGCGAGATGCGGGCGAACTCGGGCAGGTAGAACTCCGGCAGACGCCGGCTGTAATCGCCGTTTTCCAGATTCTCCAGCCCTTCTAGGATCACGCCCACGGATTTGAACGCACGGCCCAGGGTGGTGTGGACGACCACATACACCGTGACGGCAAGCGCCAGCATCAGCAATAGAAAGCCGCGCGCCTCGGTCCAGGCTTCGGCGATCTCGTCGGCCGGATTAGCGTCGATGGTGATCTGGATCATCGGGTTGCCGATCTGGTGCAGATGCTTTTCCGCTACCAGGGGTTCCGGCGCCACCGCCCAGGCGAACCAGCGCGGCACCTCATCGCCTGAGTTCGCCGGCTCGATGGAAGATGGGAGGTCGATGATCGTCCTGCCGCCTTGATGGATGCGCAGGCTGAGGTGGCGGGTACCGTCGAGCCTGGCGAGTTGGGCGATCCATTCCACGGGCGAACGTCCGGCGGCGACCGTCTGCTCCAGTCCGGCATCGATCAGCTGCAATGCTAAATTGACCGAGGATCGTACTTCTTCCGCCACCGAACGGCGTGCGTTGTGGACTACAAACAGTGTGCCCATGCCGATGATGGCCAGCATCACCAGGCCGATCATGAGATTCAGGCGAAACCGCAGGCTCAAGGGCGCTTACTCCGGGACAAAATCGGGGTAGTCTGCCCCGATTGACGGGCATTTTGACAGGGAGATATTCCCGATTGTCGGAATCTGACTTCGACTTACGGGAGGAGGGGCCTTGGCTGTTTCCGTTCTTGACTTTCCCCCTGTCAGGCCGTGCCGAGCTTTAAACGACGTTTAGAGTGAGTCTCACGGCGGGTTGTGTCTAGCGGCGTTCACGACGCCGCACGACCGCGCTTGCGAGAGAGTGATTGCCTTCGGCGCCTGGGCCATCCGGCGCGCTCGGCGACACTAATGCCGCCTCACCTCGATCCACAATGACTTTGCGGCCTTTCGGGATGCCTTGCAGTCCGCCTGCGGAAAACGCTAGCGCGTTACCCTTCGCCGGACCGCCCGGCCCTGCGCCTACACAGAGGCTTGTCGGACTCGCTGCTTTCGCATCGCTCCCGTTGTCCTGCCCGGACTTTTACGATAAGAGCCGGATCACGGTCAGTTGCTCAATGTGGACGATATCACCCAATAGAGCGGACCTTAATAACCAACCGAAAGAGTCGAGATTGTCTGGCATGGATGTCTAAGGCCGACGGGCTAAGGCCTGTACAGGATTTAACTTATATGGCCCGGTCTGTGCTTGTAGAAAAGTGACACAGAAATCATACCTAGGTGCCGCGAAGAACTTGTAATTTGATACTGACGCTGACGCACGTTGTAAATAACCAACGTTATTGGAATAGCTATTGTGATGTCGTGGTTTTTGGGGTGGGCAACAGCTCTATTCTGAATATGGCTCATTACCACTCAGTCTGATGAGGATAGGCTGTGCTGAGCGCGCCCCATAATGCATGAAGGTCTATCTGTTGATGCTACGACGGCGAAGGATATCCTAGGTGGGGAGTCTACAACATCAATACCGCTGGTTTTAATAATGGATAAATATTTAAGTAATGTTGCTCTGATCCAGAGATAGACAAATCTGAAACGACAGTCATGTCCGTTTGGCATTAATTATAGTAACGCGGCTATTATTGTGGTTTATTGGTTGCGAGCTAACCATATATATATGCTGAAATAAGCAGCTATCAGTATGTTTAATAAAAAATATTTTTCCGTCTTGGTTTTTATGGCGCAATTGTTTGGGTGTGGTCAGTCTGAAAAAGAAATTCAGCATGAGCAACCAAAATATGAAGCGACCACGCCATTTCGCGATGATGTGGTGATAAAGAAAGAGTACGTTTGCCAAATCCATGGTATTCGCCATATCGAGGTCCGGGCGCTAGAGCGAGGCTATCTGCAGGGTATATTCGTCGATGAAGGGCAGATGCTTCATAAAGGACAGCCGATGTTCAAAATTATGCCGAATGTCTATCAGGCTGAACTCCTAAGAACTGAGGCTGAAGCCAAACAGATGGATATCGAATATAGAAACACAAAGGGTTTGGCTCAAGATAATATCGTTTCCACGAATGAGCTGGCATTGGCGAAGGCGCGCCTGGATAAGGCCAATGCGATGGTTAAACTAGCGCAAACGCATCTAAATTTCACGGACATCAACGCGCCGTTCGACGGAATAATGGATCACCTTTTAGTAAGAATTGGGAGCCTTCTTGAAGAAGGCGAGCTTTTGACCAAGCTTTCTGATATCAGCAGATTATGGGTATATTTTAATGTGCCAGAAGCTGAGTATCTTGATTATAAGCTGCACAAGAGCGACGAAATTTACAAGAAAGTGCAACTCAAGATGGCCAATGGAGGTATGTTTGACCAGGAAGGGGTCATAGAGACCATTGAGGCGGAATTTGATAACACACATGGAAACATAGAGTTCAGGGCAACCTTTCCTAACCCTAAGTATATTCTGCGACACGGACAAACTGGACTAATAGTTATGAATATCCCTCACAGGAATGCCATGGTGATACCACAAAAGGCGACGTTCGAAGTCCTTGACAAAATGTATGTTTATGTTGTTGGAAATGATAACAAGCTGGAGCAGAGACTCATCAAGGTTGATGCTGAGATCCCAGACTATTTTCTTGTAAGTGAAGGCATAGAAGATGGCGAGAAGATACTAGTCGAAGGTTTGAGAAAAGTTCAGCCAGGAGAGCATGTTGGGATAAATCTTCTCTCAAAAAATGAGCTTAGATCGAGTCTTCGTCTGCGAGCCGAATAAATATATATACTAATTAATATGTTTAGCATATTCATTAATCGCCCCGTAATGGCAATTTCTCTATCGCTGTTGATTTTATTTATGGGGCTCTTGTCGATTAAATCATTACCGGTTTCGCAATTCCCAGACATAGCTCCTCCTCGTGTGACAGTGCAGCTGTCTTTCCCAGGGGCTAGCGCCGATGTACTGGTAAATTCATCGATTATTACTTTGGAGCGTGCCATCAACGGCGTTCCCGGCATGAGATACATAGTTTCTGCATCAACCAGTGCGGGCGAAGCGACTATTCAGATACTTTTCAATCTCGGCGTCGATCCACTTCAGGCCATGATGGATGTAAAGACGCGTCTTGACACTCAGGTCAGTAGATTACCGCAGCTAGTAGTTCTCGAAGGTATATGGGTTCAACGCGTCCAGCCCAGTATGCTGATGTACATAAATCTATACAGCAAAAACAAGAGTGCTGATCAGAAGTTCCTCTTTAACTATGCTTATGTCAATCTTATCCCTGAAGTTCAGCGCGTAAATGGCATTGGTATGGCCAGAATCCTTGGGTCACGCCAGTATGCTATGAGAATATGGCTCAACCCGGAAAGAATGAGAGCCTACAACGTATCAAGTGAAGACGTTATGAAGGCCATCGGTGAACAAAGCATCATCGGGCGGCCAGGGCGCTTAGGTCAGAGCACAGGTGTTACGGCGCAATCAAAAGAGTACGTTCTGATTTATGAGGGGCGATACAGTAAACCTGAGCAGTATGAGAACATCATTATCAGAGCCAATGCCGGAGGAGAAATTCTAAGAATAAAAGATATTGCTAAGGTCGATCTAAATAGTGAATTTTGGAGCATCTATTCAGACAAGGATAATTATCCATCGGCGTCGATAGTTCTGAATCAAAACTATGGTACCAACGCTAGCAAGGTTATTGACGATGTTAAGGAGAAGTTGAAAGAACTCAAAGTATCATTCCCCGAGGGCATGGACTATGAGATTAACTACGATGTTTCTAGATTTTTGGATGCTTCGATACATAAGGTACTGCACACTTTAATTGAAGCCTTTGTTTTGGTAGCGATTGTAACCTTCGTTTTTCTGGGGGATTGGCGATCCACACTGATTCCAATTCTTTCCATTCCGGTTTCTTTGATTGGCACGTTTGCTGTGATGCAAGCATTTAGTCTATCAATCAATCTTATTACTTTATTTGCACTGGTCCTGTCTATTGGTATCGTAGTGGATGATGCCATCGTCGTCGTTGAAGCAGTGCATGCCAAGATGGAAAGCGAACATTTAACTCCGTACGTCGCAGCTAGAAGAGTATTGGGTGAGATCGGCGGGGCGATAGTCGCCATTACTCTCATCATGATATCGGTTTTTATACCAATTACGTTCATGAGTGGTCCGGTCGGTGTTTTCTATCGTCAGTTTGGAATTACAATGGCTTCGTCTATTCTAATTTCTGCCGTAGTAGCGCTGTCGCTAGCCCCAGTTCTTTGCGCCATAATTTTGAAAAATACGCATGGAGAGCCCAAGCGTAAAACCCCAATCGGAATTTTCATTGACGGTTTCAATTGTATTTTTGAGAAGATTACAGGCCGTTACGTGAAGCTTCTCGATGTGGTTGTAACGCGCCGGTTTGTAACCCTGGGCGCATTTGCACTATTTTCCTTTGGTATATTTGGCGTAGGCATGAACCTTCCAGCTGGATTTATACCTGGGGAGGATCAAGGCATGATCTACGCTATCATCCAGACGCCACCGGGCTCAACGATTGAAACTACGAACAAAGTTGCCCATCATCTTGAAGAAGTTGCAAAAAGCATCGAAGGAGTACAGTCAGTTTCCTCCCTTGCGGGTTATGAGGTATTAACTGAAGGACGCGGTTCCAATGCGGGCACCTGTATTATCAACCTTAAGGACTGGGAGGAGCGGAAGAACTCAGTTCAGGATGTCATCCATGAGCTAGAAGAGAAGGTCAAGGATTTCGGTGCCATAGTCGAGTTCTTCGAACCACCACCGGTGCCAGGTTATGGTGCAGCCGCTGGTTTGGCACTTCGCCTGCTCGATAAATCGGAAGATATCGATTATCAGGCGTTCGATAAAGTTAATAAAGACTTCATGGCGGAGTTACATAAGCGTAAGGAGTTATCAGGGCTATTTACTTGGTATGCTGCCAATTTCCCTCAATACGAGCTGATGATAGACAACCAACTTGCCATGCAAAAACATGTCTCCATTGCCAAGGCGATGGAAAACCTTGACATAATGATAGGTAGTACCTATGAGCAAGGTTTTATTCGATTCAACAATTTTTTCAAGGTTTACGCTCAGGCGCTGCCTGAGTATCGTAGATATCCAACTGATATTCTGAATTACTTCGTTAAGAACGAAGAAGGACAGATGGTTCCCTACTCAGCGTTTATGACCATGAGGAAAACGCAAGGGCCTAACGAAATTACGCGATATAACCTCTATAACTCCGCCGTTATTCGCGCTGTCCCCGCGCCCGGTTTCACATCCGGGGACGCAATCAATGCGGTCAAAGAAGTTGCTGCAACTACGCTACCGCGTGGCTACGACATTGCCTGGGAAGGACTGTCATATGACGAGGCCGGACGTGGCAACGACGCCATTGTTATTTTTATCGTGGTTATTGCTTTTGTTTACTTGGTCTTGGCTGCCCAGTATGAAAGTTTTCTATTGCCCCTGGCAGTGTTGTTCTCATTGCCCGTCGGTATATTTGGCTCACTTTTTATGTTGAAGATCATGGGACTGGCCAATGATGTCTATTCTCAAATTGGATTGATCATGCTTGTAGGACTCTTGGGTAAGAATGCCGTTCTGATCGTGGAGTACGCTGTTCAAAAGCAGGCCCAAGGACTTTCTGTCCGTCAAGCGGCTATCGAGGGTGCCAAGGCGCGTTTCCGCCCGATCCTGATGACATCGTTTGCATTCATTGCCGGTTTGATTCCCCTCGTTACCGCCACGGGCGCAGGCGCTATCGGTAACCGTACCATCGGTTCGGCGTCGATGGGTGGCATGCTGTTCGGAACCCTCATCGGGGTTATCCTGATCCCTGGTCTTTATTATCTTTTTGGACGTCTCATCGAAGGAAAATCACTCATTAAAAACGAGGATCACAGTCCGTTAAGCGAAACCTACATGTACGACAAGCACTACGAAGATGAATAAGGCGTTGCGTTACTTCTTAGTTGGGGTTGTCTACAGTCTATTGACGGCCTGCGGCATACCTGAAATGACAATAAAATCTGCGGATACCCGTCTGCCGGAAGAGTTTAAGACGGATTCCCTAGGCCAAACCAACGCCGCCAACATCAAGTGGCGTGATTTCTTCGATGACCCGTATCTGGTCAAGCTCATAGACGTTGCGTTAGCGAACAACAAGGAAATCAACATCCTGATGCAGAGGATCAGTAGAGCGGAAAATGAAATTCAAGCACGCCGTGGTGCTTACCTGCCTATTGTGAGAGGCGGAGCCCAGGCTGGCGCCGAGAAGCCGGGAATGTATACTTTCAATGGCTCGGTCGAGCAAAATCTCCCTCTTGATGGCCAGCCGTTTCCAAATTTCGTGCCGGATTATCAGTTTGGGATCGTTTCGTCATGGGAAATCGATATATGGAGAAAGCTCAGGAACTCTACCGAGATGGCTGTCCTTGACTATATGGCAACGATAGAGGGAAGAAATTTCATTATATCTAACCTGGTGGCTGAGGTGGCGCGCTCTTACTATGAGCTGATTACGCTTGATAACCAGATGGAGAATCTTGAGCAAAACATTGAGATCCAGCAAAACGCGCTGAACATGATCAGAAAGCTCCAGTTTTACGCCAGGACAGATACTCTAGCAGTTCGGCGTTATGAGGCTGAAGTAGCCAAGAACAGGAGTCGCCGTTACGAAATTTCGCAGGAGCAGACGGTTGTTGAAAACCGACTGAACTATCTTTTGGGGCGTACTCCTGAGCCGATTCTGCGTACGTCCAGTAAATTTCTGGATTTCAGTCCCAAGATGGTAAGCGCTGGAATTCCTTCACAGCTGCTGCAGAATCGCCCAGATATTAAGCAGGCCGAATTTGAACTCGCCGCAACTCACCTGAATATTGAGGTTGCGCGCGCTGAGTTTCTGCCGTCCTTCGGAATTAGAGCAGGCATTGGGTACGATGCTTTCGCTATGAAATATCTTATCAACACCCCTGAGTCACTTGCCGCTATGGTCGCTGGTGAACTCGTGGCGCCTTTGGTTAACAAGCAGGCAATAATAGCCGGCTTCAAAAATGCGAATGTTCAGCAGGTCGAGGCTGCCTACGAGTATGAAAAGCGGATCATCAACGCCTACGTCGAAGTAGCCAATCAGATAGCTAATATGGATAACATGCGCAAGAGCTTTGACATCAAAAAAACACAGGTCGATTCTCTCTTGAAGGCCATCGATGTCTCTATACAGCTCTTTAAATCAGCTAGAGTGCAATACTTAGACGTACTGACTACACAAAGGGATGCACTTGATGCTAAAAGAGAGTTGATCGATACAAAATCAAAACAAATTTTTGCCATGCTCAATCTCTACAAGTCACTCGGTGGTGGTTGGCAGTAGCCAGATTATTCTATGAAATCAATGTTTATGTGCGGTTTTTCCGACAAGGGTTCTGTCAAATTCACAAGCTGCGTTGCAGTTCCTGTTCTCATGCTATGCTTCGTCCTCTTCGCCGGCTGCACTACGAACATTGTCAAGTCAAACTTGCCGTCTGGAGCCTACGGACAAGTCTTGTACCAAGGGCCAACGCTGAATTTTAACGGTAGCCAAGAGAATGATGAAAATAATGCCGAAGTTGCGCTTCTAGCTCGTGGTTTGCCTTTTTCGCCGCCCCGTTACTTCCTGACAGTCAATGTTTCCTACGAAGGCCATTGGCGGAACTATATTCGTGCCGTCGACGATTCTGGAAAGTATTTTCAAGGAGTTGGTATTGATAATCGTGTGCGTTGCGAGCTTTTCTGTACATATTACGATACTGTCGAAATCGAGATTGATTCTACCTATATTATTGCCCGTGCGAACAAAGGTATGGTCTTTTGGTTGACGGGGCCGGCAACGAAATCCTCTATTACTCTATCCTTGCCATCGGGCTATATTGAGGACGTTCTTCAGAAAGCCTCTATCGCTGCTCGTTCCAAATCCGTTGCCAATCGCTAACTTGCTAACAACATCTCAAGAAGATCGACGCTTGGGGTTATCTGCCGGCCGAAATTGAATCGTCCCGTAAGCGGCGTTAGTGCATAAAGTAACCCATGACAATATTTTCCTTGCCGCCCGCATTCGTCCGGACGGAATGCTCCCTACCCGCACCGAAGCCGAGGTAGGTGATGACGTTCATCGCGTCGGCACGCATATGGGCTTAGGTCACCTGGTTCTAGAGCAGGCGGTCACCAAATAGCTGTTTGAGGCGGTACATGGCGTTTTCCGCGATACTGCGGCGATGATAGCCCGCGGCCGTCTTCCATTCCGCCATCCCATGTGCAGCGATCTGGCGCAGTGCGTTGTTCCGCGGATGACGGTCTTCCCAAAGAATGACATTCTTGCGTGACGGCACAACCTACCGGGCGTCCAGCGAAACGGCGACCTCATCGGCGCTGCAAGTGTCATAAGCGCCATCGCAGCCGATCCGTTCAATCGAGCCTTCCGCTTGATCCACCAAGCCTTTGAACACCTCGGCATCCGCCCGCTCAACTGTGGTGACCTCCATTCCGATCACATCCTTGGCGTTGCCATTCACCGCCAAATGCGCCTTACGCCAGGGCTGGATCTTGCCGGTGCCATCCTGGCGGACCTTCCATTCGCTTTCGCCCCAGATTTTCAGCCTCGTGGAGCCCACCAGTAAATGAATCGGTTCCGGCTGCTCACTCCGCGGTAGGACTACCTCAAATGGTTGCCGGTAGCTTTCCCGCGTTAGTGGTGACGCAAGACGTCTTCATCGATTCACACTGTCTCATGCACCAACGCACCCGTCAGCTTGAACTGGAGCCGGGGCATCCTTCCCGATTTGCGCCACTCAGGCGGGCTTGCACTGAACGGGAGTTTTTCCGGCTAGCATTCGAGAGTTTTTCAAGGCTTGTTCGAGGGGGAATTCCGTAACGCCGATGACATGATCTGCCCCAGAATCTCCGCCGCTGTTCGTAGAGCGCCGATGCAGGGTCGGCGTCATTCATTCTCGGAGGAGACAATGCAAATTCGCAAACTGGCAAGCGGCTTCGGCGGGTCGGTGCTG
>JAQTYA010000078.1 GCA_028688525.1 Methylococcus sp.
GGCTGCGGCCGGTACCGCCCAGGGAACTGCCCGAGCTACCGCCGCCAAATGAGCTGCCCGAGCCGCCGCCGCCGAAAGAACTGCCAGATCCGCCAAAAGCAGAGCCGGAGGTGGAGCCGGAGCCATACCCGGCGGATGACGCGGATCCGAAACCGCTCGAACTGCCGCTGCCGACGTCCATCCCGGTCAAGCCCGGCGCCAGCGAGGGGCCTGACTTACCGCCCGAAGTGCCGAAAACTCCACCCAAGGTATGGGCAAGTTCCCCCGCGTCTACGTGCTGACAACGGTAGACATGGACATTGCCGGTGCGCGTGGTGTTATAGCGGTCCAGCCGCTCGATCCAATCCTGCACCTCGTGCAAAAGTTGCGTGTCCGGCGCCACGGCTAGGATGGCGTTTAGGCGCTCGATCGGCAGAATGCGCAGCACATTGCCCATCGCGCCCTTGCCGCCCAGGCCCAGCACCTTGGTCAGCTCTTCGCCGATGGTCGGCACGTCGGCATTCTTGACGGGAAACAAGGCCACCGACATGCCGCGCATGTAGTCGACGTCGAAGATCTGCACCGCATCCATCACGCCGGCCAGTTCCTCCGAAGTACCGGCCACCATCACCAGATTGCGGTTCTCGTCCATCCGCAGCACTGACTTGGGCGGCATGATGGGCTCGAGCACCTTCTGCATTTCCGCTGCGCTGATATAGCGCAAGGGGATGACCCGCAACTGGTAACCCGGCTCCATCACGCCCCGGCCTACGCCCGGCCCGGAGGCGTTGATCGCGGCCTGGGCATCGGGCTCGATGCGGTACATGCCGCCCTCGCGCAGCAGGGCCGCCCCGTTCATCCGCAGCAGGGTTTCCAGCGTCGGGATCATCTCGTCTTCGGTCAACGGGCGGGTAGTCTGCAGACTGACTTTGCCGGTGACCTTGGGATTCAGCACGTAATTGATCTTGAGCGTATCGCCGAGAATCACCTTGGTGACTTCGGACAGATCGGCGTCGTCGAAATTGAGGGTGTACTTGCCCTCTTTCCGGGTACCGGAGGGACCGCCCGCTCCCGCAACGCCAACGCCGCCGCTCCTGCCGCCGCCGACGCTGATGCCGCCGCTAGAGCCGACGCCGCCCGAACCCGGAGGATTGACCACCGAACCCTTGCGCGGGTAATACTCGGGCTTCTTCAGCATTTCGGTCTGGGCAGCAGCAAGCGGCGATGGCGCAGGCTCCGGCGAGACCTTTTCTATCTTCAGACTGTCCGGAGAAACAGGCTTTTTATAATAGTCCGGCAATAGCGACTCGCAGCCGCTGAGGCCGAGAACCGCCGATACCGATACGGCGATGAATCTATGGATAAATTTGGGCATGCGCTGTCGATCGCAATTCATGGGTAGGTTATTCCTCGCTCGGGTCCTCGGCTTCCTCGGCCCCGTCGCTTTCGGTATCACTGTTTTCATCCGGGTCGACGTCCTCTTCGTCCGGCGGCTCCACCCCGGCTCTAGGCGGCTGGCGGTTGCCCGGCGGCTTTTTGGCTGGCTTGGCTTCAGCAGGCGGCGAGGTAACTCCCTGCCCAGGGAGTTTCGGCTTGACTTTCAGCAAGGCGAGCTCTTTGGTTTCGCCATCCTGCTGCATCACTACGCCATCGGCCTTCAACTCCTTCAGAGTCCAGCCGCTGACAACAGCGCCTTGTTTGACCCGCTTGTACTTGCCCTTCGGGTCGGCCAGCAGCGCCAGCTTGCCGGAAGGCGAAAAAATCAATCCCATCAGCTTCAGATCGAGAGGCGTGTGAGCCACCGCCGGCGGCGGCTCCGGAGGGATGTCCGGAAGCGGCCTACGGCCCTCGACGAACAGCGGCCGCTCGACCAAATCGTGGAATTCGCTGACCGCCGGAAACTTGAACGGGCTCGCCAACGGCTGCTCCACCTGGACTTTGGGCGCTTCCGCGGAAACCTGCGGGAGACGCAGAGCCCGGCCGACGCTAAACCACTCGGCCACCACCAGGAGCCCCAGCGCGGCACCGGCCGCTGAAAGCATCAGCGACAGCCGCAACTCGGGGCTCAGCTTGCCCACGATCGCTTTCATGTTCATGGTGTTTTCTGCGACATGTAGCCAACTGCGTCGAAATCGATGCTCAGCTTGTCGCTCCCTGCGGGCAGCTTCTGACCCGGCCTGGGCGGAACGCGGATCGGGCGGAGATTGAGATTTTCCACGAACAGCACCGGCTGCTCCGACTCGATTTCATAAAGCACTTGGCGCAGAACTTCGGTGCTGCCGCTCAGCCGCACCTTTACCGCAATGCGCGTGAACTGGTCCTCCCGGCGTTCGGGTATCACCTGGGTGCTGATCAGCTCTCCGCCGGCCGATGTCACGGTCGCCTTGATGCGGGACTGCAAATCGGCGGCGGCCAGCGCCGGCGTTTCCTGCGAAAACAGATTCTTAGCCTGCTCGCTCTCGCGGCGGATTTCCTGCAGCCGCTCCTCCCAAAACGGCCGTTCGGCCGCGACCGATTGGAAACGTTTCAGCCGGAACGTCAGGCTGTCGATCGACTCGCTGTAGCCGGACGACAGCGCCCATAACGGCGCCATGATCAAACCATAGACAGTTGCAAGCACCAGCACCAGCAGCCCCAGGGCTGCCGCCCTGGGTTTATTGACCTGGATTTTCAGGTTGAGCAGGCGTTTCAGAAGACCTCCCATTTACCGCATCCGACGCGATCTGAAACCGCTCCAGGCCATTCGATACGTCCTTGGTGACAGGCGAAACAAAACTGGTGTTCTTGAACTCCGCCGAAGCTTCCATCCGGGCAATCAAGCTCGATGCCGAGGGAGACTGCCCCTGGACCACCAAGTGCCCGTCCTTGTATTGAAAACCGTTCAGCCAAGTGTCGTCCGGCATCACCTTGCTGAGCTCGTTCAACACATCCAGCACGAGCGGATCCTTGCGCTTCTTTTCGGCCAGATATCCCATTTCATGCGCCTTTTGCTCCGCTTCCTGGCGCAGGGCTTCGACTTCCTTGGCCGCCTTGCCGGCCTTGCGCACCTCGGTTTCCAGTTGGTCGACCCACTGGCTTTTCTTCCAGACCGGTACGATCAACAGCGCCAGGAACAGCCCTACGGCAATGGCGGCCAGACCGCCGTTGAGCCAGCGGTTCCAACGGCTACGCTTCACCTGGAACCGTTCCGGGAGCAACTGGTGCATCCGTTTGAAGAGGTTCTCGCTGACATCCGCATAGTCCGGATGCCAGCCGGCAGCGCTCATGGCCTCCAGCATCAGATCCAGCCGATCCTTAGGCACCACGGCCAGATCGACCCGAATCTGGCCCGCCGCCTTAAGCCGCTCGATCACGCGTGCCCCGAAATAGACTTGGCCTGGCTTGAACGGGGTCAGACGGTCCAGTTCGAAAGCCACCACTTGCTGCAAATTCTCTTCCGTCGCCAGCGGCAGTTTGATGACGCGGGTCATGCACTGCTCAGGCAGCAGCCGGAAAACCATGCGGACTTCGGCAAGATCGGGCTCAGCTTCTAGCAACCGCTGCCACGCCTCGCGGCCAGCGGCATCCAGCGTGAACGATCCCAGCCGGCGCTCGGTCGAGGCGGTGCGCAAAACCGCTTCCAGCGCATCCGCCTGCCAGGTCAGGAATATCCAGGACGACCGACCGCCCAGCAGGCTCTGGACCCGTTCGGGGACCAGGAAAGCCAGTTCGCTCCCCCACCACCGCAGAAATGCCTGGATGTCCAGGTCGATCGGCTTACTAAAATCCACCATACACTGAAAAAAGTATTATTTCCGACGGAATGCCCCGGATACGCATCACGGTCTGACAACACCTGGAACGCCAGCCGCCGGTTCGCGCAAACGGGGAATTTTCCAATTTAATAAGGCAAACGGCAAATTTTGGGCATTCTGCTGGCGCTTGAGCACGGCCTCCACGGCCGCCCTGTCGCCATCCGGCAACAGGGCTTCGACCGACACGCTGTACGCCGTATCGCCGCCGCTGGTCATTTGGATGGGGCTGTTGGCGCGATTGGCCGGCATCGGTGGCGCAGCGCCGCCGATGGCGACGCTGCGGCGAGCGAGATAGTCGGCAATCGCACCTTCGTCGCCCTTGAAAACGACGCGCAGCATCTCGGGACTCGCCTTGGCCGGATTGATACCGTCGCGTCCGGTGTACACCGTAATCAAAGGTTCGATGCGCTGATACACCGCGGCAGTCATCCCCAACACTTCCATGAGTTCGTCCGCGACCTGAAACGGACGGTTGCGCGGCCCGGCCTTCCCTATTGCCTGGTACTCGCCGCGCTCGGCGCCGCTCGTGCGCTTGAGGTCGTCCGGGTCGCGCCAATCCACGATGGCGTCCGGCAGCTTCTGAGCCAAATCAGAATCACCCGTTACCTGCAAGAACAGTTCCCGTAGCGCCGCATCCGACGCAGTGTTCATATCCAGCTTTCCCTCTTCGTCCAGCACCCGGATCACCAAACGCCCAGTGCCCAAACTTATGGGATAAGGGGTTCCGTCAGTCTTCCAACGCTTGGCCGGATCTCTTTCGACCAGCATAGGCATGGCGTAGTAAATACCGCCTTCCGCCAGGGCCCGCGCCTGAGCTGCCCCCCGGATGCCGCTGACCAGTTCGGATTCTCGGTGCAAGGTGAGGGAAAAGCTTCCGGCCATGATCGTCATTAGGGCGAGCATCCACAGAACCAGCACGAGCGCCATGCCCGCATGAACGCGGGGCCTGCTCGGCATCATCGGCGTTTACCGGCCCGGCGTTCATGCGGAACGGCCATAAAAAAAGGGCGAAGCGGCTGGAAGCAAGGGGGTGCGTACGGGAAAACCGGCCGCTTCGCTAAGGGAGAGAGATGAAGACGCATGAACACGCTACCTTCATATGGCCGGGAACCTTCGGCCACGGGACATAGTTAATCATCGTTTTGTATCCGGAATATGTTGAGGTCGTAGCGGCTTGGTATCGCCGTTCGCAATCAGCGCGGCAAATCGACTCTCGGCGCCACCATCAGCGGCGGCCAGGCGTCTTCGCCCTCCGGCTTGATGATCAGCCGGACCAGCCGAGGCATCGCTTGCTCGTTCCATTCGCCGACCCAGGACAGCTCCCCGGTCTGCGCGTTTTGCCCGAGATAACCCAATTGGAACTGCTCCACGCCTTCCAGGATCAGCACATCGTCCAGCGGCGCGACCTGATCTTGGGGGCTGTTGGTCAAGGGCGACACGGAGATCCGAAGATCCATGCTTTCGCCCTTCGGAGCGAGATAGAGCTTGAACCGGAACAGCCCGCCGCGAATATAAGGCGGCAGCGTCGACACGAAGCTGAGCGTCTGAGCGCCGCCGCGGAAAGCAACGAAGACCCGGTTCATCTCGCCGGGCTCCCGAATCGGAAACGCCGTCGCCAACCGGGCGCGCAGAAACTCTTGGACCACCAGCGCGCGGCTGGCGCGCTCCACCGAGGCCTCGCCTTTTTCCCACGACGCAGCCGCCATGCGCAGCGTTGCGGTCAGAATCAGGGCGATCACCGCCAGCAAGCTGGTGGCGATCAGCATCTCGATGAGCGTAAAACCGCGCGATCTCATTGGAACCCGCGCGGCCCCAAACCGCGGCCGCCCGGCCCGCCCGCCTGGTTTTCGTTCACCAGCCGCAGGGAACTCAAAGTGACTTCGCGGGGCTCCTCGCCCTCGCCCCAAACCACGCTGGCATCTACCGCATACAGCTTGAGCCCTGCCAGCGGCGAACCGGCGGGCGGCGCGTTATCGGGCCCGGTAAGCGGCGAGAGCGAGGGGATGGGAAGCGGCGCAACCCGCAAAATCCAGCGGAATTGATCGCCGAAACGCCCCTCGGTCACACCCGGCGTCAGCGGGCGTTCCACGCCGATGTCGTCCAGCACCGACTCCGCGGCGATCACGGCGCGGGAATACTCTTCGGCGATGCGGGCGGAGCGGGTCGCCCCGCCGAAGACTCGCATCAAGACCCCCAGGGCAATGGCCATGATGGAAAACGCCACTAGCATCTCGAGCAGCGAGAACCCGCCTTGGGAGCGGAAATCAGGTACCGTCCGATTCTTCCACACTGGACGAAATCCTGCCCGTAAGCCAATTGACGTCGATCAACCGCTTGCGCCCCGCGGCCTCAAGTGTCACCCGGCCTCCGGTCGACGAGCCGTCCGGAAAAAACCGGATGCTGCCGCGCCCCTCGCCCTCCACCTCGCCCGAGGCAGTAAACAACCTCAAAGCCACGGCCGACGGCAAGCCGAAGACCTTGGGCCGGGTACTCACCTGGTAGAGGTGCGCCGGCACATCCAGGGTAAAACGCACTTCCTGGCGCCGGCTCAAAGCCTGACCGCGGGCGAACCGCAATCCGGAAGCCACATCGCGGGACGCCGAGCTTAGCTGGGCTGATTCGATGGCCGGGATGACGTTGGGAACTGCGACAGCCATGAGGATTGCGCCGAGACCGAGCACCAGCAGCATTTCCAGCAAAGTGAAGCCACGGCCGCGCATCCCTTAGCGTCCCTTATTCCCAGCTGAGAATATCGGAGTCTTCGCCGTCGCCGCCGTCGGCATTGTCCTGGCCGAGCGACCAAATGTCGAACTTGCCGTGCTGTCCCGGAGCGACGTAATGGAACGGGTTGTTCCAGGGGTCCAGAGGCACCTTTTTCTTGCGCAGGTAGGGGCCGTTCCAAACACGCGCCGAGCTGGGCTGCTCGATCAAGGCATTGAGCCCCTCGTCGGTCGTGGGATAGCGGCCCACGTCCAGCTTGTACATATCCAGCGACGATGCCAGCTCCTCGACCTGGAGCCGGGCGGTTTTGGTCTTGGATTCGCCCAGATGCTTCATGACCTGGGGACCGACCAAACCGGCGAGCAAACCGATGATGGCCAAAACGACCAACAGCTCGATCAGGGTAAAACCGCGGCTACCACCGCGGAAAGAACGCATAGCTTTCATAACGAAACCTCGACCAATGGAAAGGGAAGTGGCACTCGGGTTAAAAGGCCAGATCGTTGACGCTCACGATGGCCATCAGGATGGAGACGATGATGCCGCCGATCATAATGCCAAGACCTACGATCAGCGCCGGCTCCATCAGTGCGAGAATGCGCGTGACCGAGATCTTGATCTCCTTGTCGTAAGTGACCGCGACCCGTTCCAGCATCTCGGTCAGATGCCCGGACTCCTCGCCGAGCTTGATCATCTGCAACGCGAGGGTAGGAAATACCCCGGCATCGCTCAAAGGGCCGGATAAAGCTCCGCCCTCCTTGAGATTGTCCATGGCGGTATCGACACGCTCGGACACCGCCCGGTTCCCGAGCGTTTCCTTGACAATGGAGAGTCCGCCGAGCAGGGGCACGCCGTTACCGAGCAAGGTCGCCAGCGTCCGGGAGAAATTGGCGACCTCGACTTTGCGTATCAGATCGCCGAACAAGGGCAGGACGAGAAAACGCCGGTCCCATACCAGCCGGCGTGCAGGCTCGGCAAGCTGGTAGCGTCCGTAGGCGACCAGCACTAGCACCCCGCCCAGCAATGCCCACCAGTAACTCTTGAGAATATTGGCCACCCCAACCACGATCTGGGTCGGCACCGGCAATTCCTTGCCCGCGGTTTCGAACATCTCCTCGAACTGCGGCACTACGAAAGTAAGCAGCAGCAACAGCGAGCCGACGGACATGAGCAATAGGATTGCGGGATAAATCATCGCGGTCGAAACCGTATCCCTCAGTTCCTTGGAGCGCTCGAGGTAATCCGTCAATCGCTCCAGCACTTCTTCCAGCGCCCCGCCGGCCTCGCCCGCCCGGATCAGGTTCAGGTAGAAGCGCGAGAACACGCCCTCCTGGCGCTCCAGCGCAGCTGAGAGCTGCGAGCCGCCTTTCACCAACTCGATGACACGTCCGATCATGCTGTTGAGGGCCACGTCTTCCCGGGTCAGATCCTCCAGCACGAACAGAGCGCGGTCCAGCGGCAGACCCGCTTGCAGTAGCGTCAGCAACTCGCGGGTGAAGATGCCGATATGCTTCTGCGAAATCTTGTTACGCCGCCGCGACAGGCTGAGCCAAGCAAAAGGCCGCGACCCGGCCGGCGCCACCCGGATCGGGATCAGTCCTTCGCTCTGAAGCGCATTGACCAGGCTCATTTCGTCGGAGGCCTCGCGTTCAGACTCCACCGATTCGCCGTCACGGTTCACGGCCTTGTAGAAATATAGCGGCACGGGATTTACCTTGAGTTCAGCAGGTCGGAGGAACAGCCGGCAATACGGAGGGCATTGAATCCTCAGGAGTCCGAAGTCACGCGCAAGACTTCTTCCACGGTCGTCAAGCCCATGAGCGCCTTACGAATGCCGTCTTCGTACATGGTGTGCATGCCTTCGCGTATGGCGACTTCCTCGAGCTGCCGGGCCTGGGCGTGGCCCATCACCAGCCTCCGTACCTCGTCAGACATCACCAGGAATTCCAAGATCGCGAGCCGTCCGCGGAAACCGGAACCGCCGCAATGCTCGCAGCCGACTGGCCGGTAAAGCGTTACCTCCCCGTCGCGCTGGAATCGCCGTAGCCCCATTTCTTCGGCGACCTCTTCCAGCGCCGGGTGAGCTTCCCGGCAATGCTGACACAGCCGCCGGACCAGACGCTGGCCGAGGATGCCGTTCACGGTCGAGCTGATGAGATAGTCCTCCAGCCCCATGTCCATCAAACGGGTCACGCCGCCGGCGGCGTCGTTGGTGTGCAAGGTGGACAGCACCATGTGGCCGGTCAGCGCCGACTGCACGGCGATGCGTGCCGTCTCCAGGTCGCGCATTTCGCCGATCATGATCACGTCGGGATCCTGGCGCATGATCGAACGCAAAGCGCTGGCGAAGTTCAAGCCGATCTGGGGTTTGACTTGGATCTGGTTGACGCCTTCCAACTGGTATTCCACCGGGTCTTCGACGGTGATGATCTTGCGCGAAGGCGTGTTGATCTTATGCAGCGCGGTGTACAGGGTGGTGCTCTTACCGCTGCCGGTAGGACCAGTAATCAGGATGATACCATGGGGCAGTTCCAGAATTTCGAGGAACCGCCGGAGAACCGCCCCCTCGAATCCGAGCGTACCGAAGTCGAAAGTGATGCTCTCCTTGTGCAGGAGCCGGATCACCACGCTCTCGCCGTACATGGTGGGCACGGTGGAGACGCGAAGATCCAGTTCCTTGCCCTGCACCTGCAGCTTGATCCGACCGTCCTGCGGCAAGCGCCGCTCGGCGATGTTGAGCTTGGCCATGATCTTGATGCGGGAGATCACGGCCGCCGTCGAGCGCACCGGCGGCGCTTCCACGTCGCGCAATACACCGTCGACGCGGAACCGCACCTTGAGCGCCTGCTCGAAAGGCTCGACGTGGATGTCCGACGCTCGCGACTCCACCGCCCGCTGCATGATCAGGTTCACCATACGGATCACCGGCGCTTCGCTGGCGAGATCCTTCAGATGCTCGACGTCCGCCTCATCGGCGTCCTCATCGCCCCCCAGATTGTCGACGATCTGGCCCATCACCGAACGTCCCGAACCGATTTGCTGTTCCAGCGCCCGGTCGATCTCCGAGGCTAAACCGACCACCGGCTGGATCGGCTTATCGCACGCCAGACTCAGCGCATGAATCAAATCGGCATCGAAAGGATCTTCGACCGCAACCACCAAGCCGGCGTCGCGCGCTGCGACGCCCACGGCATGGCGGTCCTTGAGAAAGCGCGCAGCGACCCCTTCCGGTAAAGGCGAAACATCGGGGTAATCGGGCGGAGCGACCAAGGGCAGGCCGCTGGCTTCAGCCAACGTTTCTGCCACATCCCGTTCCGAGACGACCCCCAGCTTGACCAGCAGAGCAGGGAGACGCAGATCGTCGGCCTGCGCCGCCAAACGCTTTGCCCGCACCAAATCCATGTCGCGGACCTTGCCGCGCAGTACCAACGCTTCGGCGAACTTGGCATAGGTCTCCGCGTCCGCCGGCAAATCCGGGGGTACGGACGGCAACGGCTCGGTTTGTTTTAAGGCTGCCTCGGTCATGGGCGGAAATTCGAAAACGTGGTGAATGCTCGCGGCCGGTGTTCGGCGTAAGGACGAATTATGCTACAGATCGGGGAGCGGTATGGAACGATCCGGAAGCACGATGGGACGGATTGTCCATCGGCATTAGCAGGTTGCGGGGCTTACGATTCCACGAGCGCCGGACCGGTGTCAAGCCATGCCGTCGCCTGCGGGCATGATAGGATGGGGTTAGATTTTACCGGAGATTACGAACCTGTGCGGACTAAGGCTGCGGTCTGAGCCCACTCTAGTGCCGGCCAGCCGTCCTCTTACCGACAAAAAAAACCGGGCTGTAGCCCGGTTCAATGCATGTCGAGGCTGGCAGAAAGCTTGGTCTGCGGCTTACCCTTTTCGAGCAGAAACGTGACGGATGGGCGCGCGGCCGTAATTAGCGAGGCAAAAAGCTACGGAAGCAACCACGGTACCCAGGAACGAGAGACCGAGGCCGAGTTCAACGGGAGTCAATGCCAACATAGGGAAGTATTCTCGCAACGGCTTTGTTGCTTGAAATTGTAACTCTCACGCAGCATTAGTCGAATTAATGTTTCTTTTATTAACAATAAGCCACCCTTATCCATGTTGATTTGGCGGCGCGCGCCTCCACATGGACCTCACGCCCGCTGTAGGCTATCTTTTTTCGCTTCCGCGACGTTTCGAGAAGTTTATGAATCCATACTGGAGCCCGCTGGTTCAAGAGTTGAAGCCCTATGTTCCCGGCGAACAACCCAAGCTGAGCAGCCTCGTCAAGCTGAACACCAACGAGAATCCCTATCCCCCATCTCCCAAGGTTCTGGAGGCGCTACGCCACGAACTCAACGGCTCGCTAAGGCTTTATCCCGATCCGAATGCCGAGCAGCTTAAACTGGCCATCGGCCGGTATCTGAACGTCAGAACGGAGCAGGTGTTCGTAGGAAACGGCTCGGACGAAGTCCTGGCGCACGCCTTCCTGGCCCTGCTGAAGCACGAACAGCCCATCCTGTTCCCCGACATCACCTACAGCTTCTATCCCGTCTATTGCGGCCTCTACGGCATCGCTTATAACAGCATCCCGCTGACCGACAGCTTCGATATCCGCATCGAAGATTACGCCAGACCGAACGGCGGTATCGTGTTTCCAAACCCGAATGCCCCGACAGGGCGCCTGCTGCTCCAGACCGACATCGAAAGGCTGCTGAACGGCAACCGGGATTCTGTTGTGATCGTGGACGAGGCGTATATCGACTTCGGCGGCGAATCGGCTGCCGCCCTGGTCAACCGATTTCCTAACCTGCTGGTCGTCCAGACCCTGTCCAAATCGAGGTCACTGGCGGGGCTCAGGATCGGGTTCGCTATCGGCGATGCGGGGCTGATCGAAGCGCTAGAGCGGGTCAAGGGGAGTTTCAACTCATATCCTCTAGACCGCCTGGCGATTGCGGGAGGAGTGGCGGCTTTAGAAGACCGCGACCATTTCGAGTGGTCGCGGCAGGCCATCATGTGGACCCGCAACTGGGTGACTCAAGCCTTGGCCGATCTCGGCTTCGAGGTATTGCCTTCGGCGGCCAATTTCGTGTTCGCGCGCCATCCTGCGCACGACGCAGGCGAACTCGCAGCCGCACTGCGCGAACGGCATATCATCGTGCGCCATTTCAGGTTGCCGCGAATCGAACAGTTCCTGCGCATCACCATAGGTACGGAAGAGGACTGCCAAGCCTTGCTGGACGCGCTTAACGCCCTGGTCGCAGGAAAGGCGGCGGCCTGAGTGCGGTGGCTCCTCAGGCCGCGTGCTGCTTGCCGGCCTGAGCGACGATCCGGTTCCAGACCAACGTCAGCACGAAAAAAGCCATCGCGGCGAGGGCAAAATATTGGCCCAGCTTAACGATGTCGGTTTGCACCATACCGGCGCCCAGCAGGGCCGCCGCGATGCCTTGCGGAAGGAAACCCAGGCCGGTTCCGATCCAAAAATCGCGATGGCCGATCGGACTGATGCCCAATAGGATGTCGTTATACAGACCGGCCACAGGAAACTGCCGGATCAAGACCACCGACCACCAGCCGTTGCTGCCCTGAACCCGAGCCGCCATATCGCGCACCTTGGGATAGCGCCGCAGCACGAAATCACGCGCCGACCACCGCGCGAACAAAAACGTCCCGTAGGCGCCCAACACCGTGCCCAATTCGCTCCAAACCGAGCCCCAGGCAAAACCGAACAACAGTCCGCCGAGCACGCAAAACACCAAACGAGGAAAACCGACGGCCGTCAGAATCGCGGACAGCGCCACGAAGGCCAGGGGCGCCAGGGCGCCGACCCCGTCGAACCAATATTTGGCCTCCCTGGCATAGGCAAGCCAGACCTCGAAAGGTGCGGCGAGAACCAGGGGAATGGCGCCAGCGAGAGCCAGTAGAGGCATGCCGACAATCGCGGCTTTCGAACGTGATTTGGGTGTTTCTTCCATCTGTTTCAGGCTTTTCTCAACAACTTGTAGTTTCAGGGAAAATTAGGCAAAAAGATAGCCGCGCGCGGTAAACGGCGCAGTCGCTCCGAACCCCCGCGCGGCATCGCACTGAGTGCCGCCGGCATCCGAGATCGTCCGCTTACGCCATATATTCCTTTCCGCTATCAATCTATAACTGAAAAATCCTGTCGATTATATTTCGATACCTCTAAACTGCGGGGTTTTCCCCAAGCCCGGAGAGGGTGATGACTACTGCATACGCAATGTCTGGGCTGCTGGTCGGATTTCTGGTCGGGTTGACCGGAGTCGGCGGTGGCTCGCTGATGACCCCGCTGCTGGTGTTCATGTTCGGATTTGCTCCCAAGACTGCCGTGGGCACCGACCTTCTGTTCGCCGCGATCACCAAAAGCGGCGGTGTTCTGGTGCATCACCGCTCCCACCGCTCCGTCGAATGGAAGATCGTCGCCCAATTAGCCCTAGGCAGCATACCGGCGGCGCTAACCGTCATCTATCTGCTAGAAACCGTGTTTAAGAAAGACGACTCGGTGACCGCCCTCATCACCACGACCCTTGGGATCGCTCTGATCTTCACCGGCCTGTCCCTGCTCCTGCGCAAGCGGCTCGCCCACAAATCGGCCGAGCAACGTATGACCCACACCGAACGCTTCGGACGCTGGCAAGGCCTGCTAACTGTGCTGGTCGGCGCAGTTCTAGGAATATTGGTCACCTTGTCCTCGGTCGGCGCCGGCGCCCTGGGCACGGTGGCGCTGCTGTTCCTGTATCCGCGCCTGGCCACGGTCCGCGTCGTCGGCACCGACTTGGCCCATGCGATTCCGCTGACCGCTGTCGCCGGCCTAGGTCACCTGCACATGGGCAATGTGGATTTCACCCTGCTCGGCAGCCTGCTGGTGGGCTCCCTGCCCGGCATTTACCTGGGTAGCCATCTGAGCGCCAGAATCCCAGAATGGCTGCTGCGACCGGCTCTGGCGTCGCTGCTGCTGCTGATCGGCTGCAAGTTCGTCTTGTAATCGCCCCTTTGAGTACCGCCGGCACGGCCTTAAAATAGCTGCCGTTCCGGCGTCGAGTCCTCTGCCCGACGCCAAAACTACAACAATAGTCCCTCAGTAAAGCCGATCACATGAGCCTTAGCCGCCGCAACTTCCTCCAACTCGCCCTTGCAGTGCATGCGCTTTCGCTTTTCAAAGCGGGCACCGGTCACGCCGATTCCGAAACCGGGCTGAAATTCGGTACTCCAGCGCCGTTCTCTTTCGACACGCTGAAAATGCTCGCGAAGGAGCGAGCCTCCCGCGATTATTCGCCGCCGCCCCAACCCAATCCGGAGATCGTCAAGCAGATCGACTACGACGCCCATGGCAAGCTGCAGTACCGCAAAGAAGCCGCTCTATGGGCCGAGAGCGGCGGCGTCTACCCCGTATCGTTCCAGCATGTGGGCATGTTTTTTCCGAAGACGGTGACGATGAACATCGTCGAAAAGGGAATGACGCGGGAGATTCTGTACGATCCCAAGCTGTTCACCGCCGGGCCGGATCATGTAGCCAGCGGCCTGCCGGCCAGCCCATCCGCTTTCGCCGGTTTCTGGGTACATGAGAGCCGTAAGGGGGCGGACTGGAAAAAGCGCGAGCCGTGGGTCACCTTCCTCGGCGCCTCCTATTTCCGCGCGATCGGCGAGTTGGGCCAGGTCGGCCTGTCCGCCCGCGGCATCGCCTTGAGTCCCGGCACATCTAGTCCGGAGGAGTTCCCGGATTTCGTTTCGTTCTGGTTCGAAGCCGCACCCAAGGCGGACGACCCCATGGTCGTCTATGCCCTGCTCGATGGACCCAGCCTGGCCGGCGCCTACAGGTTCTCGCTCAAGCGGACCAAGGGCGTGGTCATGGAAATCGAAGCGGCTCTGTTCCTGCGCAAAGACATCGAGCGTTTGGGGATTGCCCCGCTGACCTCCATGTACTGGTTCTCCGAGACCGCCAAAGCCACGGCGGTCGACTGGCGGCCCGAGGTGCACGATTCCGACGGTCTTGCGATATGGACAGGCGTCGGCGAACACATTTGGCGGCCGCTCAACAATCCGACCCACACCATGGTGTCCAGCTTCTCCGACAAATCGCCTAAAGGCTTCGGGCTCGGTCAGCGCGACCGGGTCTTCGACCATTATCAGGACGGCGTACGCTATCACCTGCGGCCTTCGGCCTGGGTCGAACCCCTAGGCGACTGGGGCGAAGGTGCCGTGCAACTCACCGAAATCCCGACCGACGACGAAATCCATGACAACATCGTGGCCATGTGGGTACCTAAGGAGCCCGCCGCTGCGGGCAAGACTTACGATCTGCGCTACCGGGTTCACTGGCTGGCGGACGAACCCTACCCCAGTCCGCTAGCCCGCTGCGTGGCGACACGGCTCGGCAACGGCGGCCAGCCGGGCAAGCCGCGTCCCAAAGGCGTGCGCAAATTCATGGTCGAATTCCTGGGCAAACCGCTGGCCAAGCTCCCCTTCGGCGAGAAACCGGAACCCGTCATCACCGCGTCCCGCGGAGAACTTTCGCGGATCGAAATCGAAGCCGTGCCTGACGACGTACCGGGCCATTGGCGCACCCATTTCGACTTGGCCGTAGAAGGGCCGGAACCGGTCGAAATCCGCTGTTATCTGCGCCTCAAGGACGAGGTCATGTCGGAAACCTGGCTGTACCAGTATCACCCAGTCTGAAGTCTGCGCACTTCAGGAAGACGGAACAACGCGGCGAAACGTGAGGTTGACACGTTAGCCGCAAGGCTTCGCCGTCTTAGGAACGCAATGTTTCCAGTAGGATTGCAGCGCTCCGCCCATCAATAGCAAGTCTCCGTCCCGCAGCAGAACATCGAGGGTTCGGCCGGTACGGCGATGGCGAATGCGAAACGTCCGTTCTCCCCCTAAGCTCAGTGAGGCGATGAATGGGCGTTCGCCAAGTTCGGGCTCGTCGTCGGCGTGCCAGCCCATCGAATCCTTCCCCGTACGATACCGATTGCACAGTACACCACACCGTTGAAGGTATGGCCGGAGAAAACCTCGATTCGAGCGCACAGCCATGCAAGCGCAGCCGGCCACGGCAGGGGTTCATGCGACACGCCTGAATAACGGTAGACTGCGCCGGGATCGCCATACCAGCAAAGCAAGCGGGGTACCGCCACCCGCCCGCCCAAAGATTGCGATTTCCTCGCCATGCCAAGCCAATTCGCCGAGCAGGCGGGCGCGGAGTTCAGCGCTCTCGCTGCCGCTCAGGAACCCCTCGACCCGATCCAGCTCACCGTCCTCGGCGATCAGCCTCTCCGACGAGCCGCCAGCAGGGACATTCACCGGTTCGCCTGCCAGCCATTTCCAACGCCAAGGCAAGCATCGAGCTGCGCCCGGATCCCAGGATCGGCCATGAGCCATTCCGCTCCGCTTTGCGATAAATGGTCATCATCCACATAGAGCGTCAGCCCATCCCGTTGCGGGACGCAATAACCACCCGTGCACAACGCTTGTTCCGGAAACACGGTGCAAACCCCGGAATCCCGCCGGGAAACTTCTCGAATTAGGTCATCG
>JAQTYA010000193.1 GCA_028688525.1 Methylococcus sp.
GTGGCGGAAAAATTTGATTCATCTTCAACCACAAGGAGCATTGCCTCATGAAATTTTCTCCCCTGGGACGCACCGGCCTCGAAGTGAGCCGGATCTGTCTCGGCACCATGACCTTCGGCGAACAGAGCAGCGAAAAGGACGGTCATGAGCAACTGGATCTGGCGCTGGACGCCGGTGTCAATTTCATCGACACGGCGGAGATGTATTCGGTGCCGCCGAAGCCGGAAACCTATGGCTCCACCGAGCGCATCATCGGCTCCTGGTTCAAGCGCAGCGGCAAGCGCGACCGGGTGATCCTGGCTACCAAGGCCGCGGGCCCGTCCCGTCTGTTGCCCCAGGCTGCCCATATACGCGGCGGCGTATCGCACTTCGACCGCAAGAATCTCGAAGCCGCCGTGGAGGGCAGCTTGCAGCGCTTGCAGACCGATTACATCGATCTGTACCAACTGCACTGGCCGGACCGCAGCACCAACCATTTTGGGCGGCTGGGTTACAGCCATGTCGCGGACGAATTCACCGTGCCGATCCAGGAAACCCTCGAAGTGCTGGGCGATCTGGTCAAGGCCGGCAAGATCCGCCACATCGGCGTGTCCAACGAGACGCCCTGGGGCTTGTCGCAGTTCCTATCGCTTTCGGAAAAAGGCGTGGGGCCCCGCATCGCCAGCATTCAGAACCCGTACAGCCTGCTGAACCGTACCTATGAGGTGGGGCTGGCCGAGTTTTCCCACAGGGAAGACGTGAGCCTACTGGCCTATTCGCCGCTCGCTTTCGGCGTGTTGTCCGGCAAATACATGAATGGTGCGAAACCCGAAGGCGCCCGCCTGAGCCTGTGGGACCGCTTCGCCCGCTACAACAGCCCGGAAGCCGAGAAGGCCGTATCTGCCTATGTCGGCTTGGCGCGCGACCACGGTTTGGACCCGGCGCAGGCCGCGCTGGCTTACGTCAACACCCGGCCGTTCCTGACCAGCAACATCATCGGGGCGACGACGCTGGAGCAGTTGCGCAGCAACCTCGCCAGTATCGGCCTGGACTTGCCCCAGGCGGTAGCCGAAGGCATCGAAGCCATTCACAATACCTACCCGAACCCCTCCCCCTGAGCCGGGTTCGTCCGCCGGAAGGGCCGAAGGCCCGGTTCTCGACGAGGGCCGGGCCTTCAGTATTTGCGGCCGGATTTTTTCCGTTTTTCGTCCTTGAGCCGCCGATGTCCGATTCTTTGAAGGGCTTTTCCGCCCTGCGCCACCGCAATTTCGCTCTGTTCCTGGGCGCCCGCTTCCTCGTCCAGATCGCTTTGCAGATACAGAGCGTCGCCGTCGGCTGGCAGGTCTATGCGATCACCGGCGAGGCGCTGGATCTCGGCCTGATCGGGCTCGCGCAATTTCTCCCCTTCGCGGCGCTGGTGCTGGTAGCGGGGCAGGTGGCGGACCATCACGACAAGCGCTGGATTCTTGCGGTTTGCTTTGCCGTCGATTTGCTCTGTGCCCTGGCCTTGCTGGCGTTCACCCTGTTCGGCCTGCGCGAGATTTGGCCGGTGCTGGCGGTGATGGCCGTATTCGGAGTGGCGCGGGCCTTCATCATGCCCACGACCCAGGCTATCGTAATGAGCCTGGTACCCGCGGAAGACTTTAGCAATGCCGTCGCGATCAGTTCCTCGGCTTTCCATGTGGCTGTGATCGGCGGTCCTACTTTGGGCGGGCTGTTGTATCTCGCCGGCCCCGAAGCGGTGTATGCCGTAGTGGCCGGCCTGATTGCGCTCGCTACTGTCTCGATCGCCTTCGTGCATACCGGGTTCCAGCGCAGGCAGCGCGAGCCGGCGACCTGGCATACCTTGTTGGAAGGCCTGCGTTTCGTGCGTTCGCGGCCCGTAGTGCTGGGGGCGATCTCGCTCGACCTGTTCGCGGTGCTGTTCGGCGGCGCGACTGCGCTGCTGCCGGCCTATGCCAACGACGTGCTGCACGTCGGGCCGACGGGTCTGGGCCTCCTGCGCACCGCGCCCGGTGTCGGCGCTGCGCTGACCGCCGTGGTTCTGGCCCACGCGCCCATTACTCGCAGGGTGGGACGCTGGATGTTCGGCGGTGTGGCGGTTTTCGGCGCTGCTACGGTCGTGTTCGGACTGTCGAAAACCTTCGCCGTCTCCCTGGTTGCGCTGTTCCTGCTCGGCGCGGGAGACATGGTGAGCGTCTACATCCGCCACATCCTGGTCCAGTTCGAGACGCCGGACGCGATTCGCGGCCGTGTCAGCGCCGTCAACTCGGTATTCATCGGCGCCTCCAACGAACTTGGCGAATTCGAGTCCGGCGTCAGCGTCGTGCTGTTGGGGCTGGTTCCGGCAGTCGTCTTCGGCGGCGTCGCGACGTTGGTTGTCACCGCGGCTTGGATGTATTGGTTCCCGGTCTTGCGGACCATGGACCGGTTTCCGCACGCGGAATCCGCCCCGGCGCTGCGCGAATCGGCTGGAGGATCGCGGTGGCGCTACACCAAGCGGAAGGGCCGTCGTGCGGGACCGAAGCGGCGGGGAGCTAGCTAAATTTAGAGAGGCTAGGCCTTGGGGAACGAGCGAATCAGACTAATGCATGGACTACAGCATTTGGGTGCGGCAGTGGAACTGGAGTTAGGTGATGGTTGGCGGTAGATGTCCGCTTGCCTGATGGTTGATGACTCAACTCTGTCCCCGTAGTTGCTGTTCGATAGCGCGCAGGGTGTTTTGAATTTCACGTTCCTTGAGCTCCGGATCGATGTCCTGGATGTACTCCATGACTGAGAAGTTATCACCTCGCTTTCGATTCTGAGGAGGTTCGAGAGCCTCTATCAGTAACGCTTCAAGGGTTGATATGAGCGATGAGAGAGATACTTTGAGGGGTGCTTCGGCTAACTGGCCCGCGTCCGTGACATCGAGGAGACCAAACCAAGAGAAGCGATTCCAACGGCTACCTAGGCGATCGATTGTGTGCTCGAAAAGCCGCTGCCCGAGTGGGCGATCTATTGATCGACCGACATAGACCACAGTGTGGTGGTCATAGAGGATGTAGATGCCTCGCTGGCAGCTGAAGTCCACTGGCTTCGACAGCGCTTGCTGCTTGCCGTATACGCGGGGATCTTTTTTCCACACAACGAGATCGCGCTGCCAATACATCCCCAGGCATCGGATTACGGGATCATCTTGTTCGGATTCTATGGCAGCCGCAGGTTGTTCTTCTTTGGTGTCCGCGACTTGGGCTGCCGTGACTGCTGTAATTGCTGAGTTTCCTGTTGGCTTTTCGATGGTCGCTGAGGATGCCGTTGTTATGGGCTTGATAGCGTAGATGCCACGACTGACTTTTACAAAGGGCGACTTTTCGCCTTCGTTCCTGATGGAAGATGTAATTTGTGAGTTGACTGTCGCGGCAGGTGTTGCGCCATCGGTCGTGTAATAGCCCCGTGATAAAACCTGCTCGGATATTTCGGAGTAGTGTAGCGGCTGGTCTACTTCCCGCAATACTTTTTCAATCGCTTCCCGCCAAGATATAGACATGGGTGCCCCTTAGAATCTAACGTTTTGTGAAACAGGAACGCTGAGCATAGCGTTGGATGGATTCGGTATAGTCCGCCGCGTAGTGATGGGTGGTCAGATCGCTTCCCTTAGGTTGGGCCTCACATGGGTGGTCACTTGCGGGCTCTCCTAGATTTTTGCTTTGCCGCCGGGCTGTCGGCCTTGTCCTTCACTGGCGCAGCCGGTGGGGCCTGCAGCCAGCCGTTGACGCGGTCGATGTCCTCGCGCTGCATGACGCTGGCGGCTTCCTTCAAGGCCACGCTGTTGACGATATAGTCGCGCAAAGCTAGG
>JAQTYA010000079.1 GCA_028688525.1 Methylococcus sp.
CCGCTTTGCGATAAATGGTCGTCATCCACATAGAGCGTCAGCCCATCCCGTTGCGGGACGCAATAACCACCCGTGCACAACGCTTGTTCCGGAAACACGGTGCAAACTCCGGAATCCCGCCGGGAAACTTCTCGAATTAGGTCATCGGTCATGAGTAGACGGGCTGCGACGACCGGAGCCGGCGCGGAGCAGGCCGGCGAGTTTCCCGACTCCGCCAGAGCCGACAACCCACGCGTTTTCAGCACCGCTTGCTTGGCGTAGCAACGCGGGACGCTGAAACCCAACTCGGGCAACTGCCCCACGATCACTACCCGCTTTCCAGCCGCCGTCAAACGGTCCACCACGTTATGCAAAGCGCGGCGGAACACCTCGCGGGTATTTTCCGGCGTGCATTCGGCCTGCGCCGCGTCGATCAGGAACGGTGGGCTCGGGCCGTTGTCTTCTGCGCCGAAACGTGTGCGCTCAATATAAGGTGCCCAGCGCGCAATGAGGAATACCGTCCGAATGTCACTGTCGTTAACGGCAGCACTCAGCACCGCTGCGTTGAAATCTTTGCAGCCGGGCTGAATCAAAATGCGCCGCTCCGAATCGACGAAGTCGACATCGGCCAGAGGCGGACAGGCGCTCATGGTCTGCTGGACCAAGCCGCGGCCGCTATCTCGAGCCAACCGGGCGACGCCTGGCACCCAAGCATCTGCGTGGGAGTCGCCCCATACCAAAATTTTCTCGGCGGTATCGCCCGGTTGCGTACACGCCGCGCTGTTCAATCCTTCGAAAACGCTACCCTCCTCCCGCAGACACGCCGCTTTGTGCGGGTTAACGTCATGAGCGGAACGGATCGAGGCGATGACTTCGGGAGCAAAACGGCCGGGAAACCCCTTCGCGATGAGCAAGACCGCGCCGGTCATCACGATCAGGACCGTCACGGCACCAGCCCTGCCCAAAGTCACCTCGCTGCGATACCGTCCGCTCCGGAACGGGGTCTCCACGTAACGGTAGCTGAGCGCCGACAAGGCCAGAGCTAGCCCAATCAGCCCCGAGAGCTGGCCGGGCTCCAAACGGTAGGGAAGGACAAGCCTGGACAGCGACAGGATCGGCCAGTGCCAGAGGTATAGCGAATACGACACCAGACCGATCCACACTACCGGACGCAGGGACAACAGCCACCGATTTACGAAAGCGCCGGCTCCGGCCCGGATCAGCAGCACCGCGCCCAGGCAAGGCAGCAGCGCATTCCAGCCGGGGAATACACTACGGGCGTTGAGAGACAACACGCCCGCAGCGATCAGACCCAGGCCAGCCAACGACTGCAGGTGGCGGATAACGCGACGTTCAGCGCCAGGGACGCCCTCCAAAGCCAGAACCGCGCCGGCCATCAGCTCCCAGGCCCGCATGGGCAGCAGGAAAAACCCTGCGGCCGGTTTGAATAATGCTGCCCAGCAAGCCAGGGCGAACGATGCCAGCACGACGCTCCAGATGACGGGTTTTGAAAGCCGCCCGCCTTTGAGCAGCAGCGTCAACAGCAATGGCCAGCAGATGTAGAACTGCTCCTCGACCCCTAGCGACCAGGTATGCAGCAGCGGCTTGAGCTCCGCCGCTTCGTCGAAATAGCCGGTCTCGTTCCAGAATGCGATGTTGGAAACGAAAATGCCGGTATAAAGCGTATGCCGGCCGAGCAGCCGCAGATCGGCCGGAAGCAGGAACACCAGCCCGATCCCCAGAGTGGCCAGCAGCACTACGCATAGCGCCGGCAGGATACGCCGGGCCCGGCGCAGATAAAAACGAGCGATCGAAAATTTACCGGCTCGGATATCTTGCGAGACAATCGAGGTGATCAAATAGCCGGAAATCACGAAGAATACGTCGACCCCGACGAAGCCGCCGGGCAGCCATTCCGGTATAGCGTGATAAATCACCACGGCCAGCACCGCAAGCGCGCGGAGCCCGTCGATGTCCGGACGGTAGCCAAGGATGTCCTGGCCCGCGGAAACTGGATTCATGAATGCATGTGCTGCAAAGCTGGCCGTATTGCAAACCCGCGATGGGTTTCGAAGAGAATGGTCCGAAGGATTTTACCCGATAACGGATTCGCTACCGGGCAAAGAAGCTTGAAGAAGCGGAGCATCAGTCTTGCAACTGATGCTCGGGAGCTTTGAGACGAAGAAAAAGCCGACAGGAATGCGGCTCCCATCGGCCGGCGGCTAGTCTTCCAGTTCGGCCTTCAGCACTTTGCCGTCAGCACTGTAAACGATTTCGCGTTCGACCCCGTTGTCCTTGAACTCGATTTCGTAGACGATCTGGCCGTGCTTCACCTTCTCCTCGTATTTGACGTCCGCCGCTTTCGGATAAACCGCTTTGACGGTGTTCAGCACCGGCTTCGGTACTTGTTGCTCGGCTAATTTCTTGCCATCGGCCAAGGCGCTTGCCGAAAGCGCCAGCACGCCGGCGAGAACTAGAACCCTCGAAACTTTTCTATTCATGACGCAACTCCTATGCACTCTAAGGATTAAGCCCGTTCGACCCGCGATGCGTCCGGAAGGTTCCGGGCGCGGCGGCATCATTTTTCAGCGCCGCTCGAGCCCTGATCGTCGATGTCGCAGACAGATTCCAGCCACATGGCGTTAATTACGCCGAATGCACAGGCAAAGCCTACTCCGAGTATCCATGCGAAATACCACATCTCACACCTCCCCCATTTGTCAATCTGTCAATACAGCGTGTGATCGCCCTTGACGATCTCGGCCTCCGTTACCTTGCCCCATATCACCCGGTAAGCCCACTGGGTGTAGAGCAGCACGATGGGCAGGAACACCAGCGTAATCGCCAACGACCACTGCAGATTCAAATGGCTCGCGCTGGCATCCCAGATAGTCAGGCTGCTGCGCGGGTCGGTGGTTGAGATCAGCATGAAGGGAAATAGGCCGAAACCCACCGTCCACAGCAAGCCGCCGATGCCGACCGAGCTGGCAGCGAAGGCGGCTACCGCACGGCCGCTGCCAGCGAGCAGCGCCGCCGCCGGCACACCCAGCACGGCCAGCGCGGGCGCCGCGAACATGCGCGGATGAGCCTGGAAGTTCACCAGCCAGCTGCCGGAGAAATCCACCGTCTTCGCCATCGGATTGGAAGGCGCCCCCGGTCCAGCCATGCTCAGAATTTCAGGCCGAGGTATGCCGAGGATCACCCACGCCGCAGCAAGCACGATCAGCGCGACCAAAACCAGCCCGCCGATCAACGCGATGCGGCGGGCACGCCGTTCGATTGCGCCTTCAGTCCGGCAACTCAGGTAAACCGCTCCGTGAAACACGCAGGCCAGGACGCCGATCACGCCGCACAGCAAAGGGAACGGCATCAGCAACCCGAAAAAACTGCCGTCGTAGAACGAGCGCAGGCTGCCGTCGAGATGGAACGGCAGGCCGACCAGGAGGTTGCCTACCAGAACGCCCATGAGGATCGGCGGCACCGCGCCGCCGATGAACAGCCCCCAGTCCCAGGCGTTGCGCCACTTGGGACAATCCAGCTTGCTACGGTAGTCGAAGCCGACCGGCCGAAAGAACAAGGTGAACAACACCAGCAGCATGGCGATGTAGAGACCCGAAAACAGCGTCGCGTAAACCGCCGGCCACACCGCGAAGATGGCTCCGCCGAGCAGAATCAGCCAAACTTGGTTACCGTCCCAGGTCGGCCCGATGGTGTTGATCACCACCCGCCGCTCCACGTCGTTGCGGCCGACGAAGGGCAGCAAGGCGCCGATGCCGAAATCGAATCCGACGGTGAGCACGAAGCCCGTCGCCACCGCCCCGGTGATCACCCACCAGATCACCCGCATGGTTTCATAATCGAACATGTTAACCTCCGACTGTGCCGATCAGGCTGCTGGGTTTGAGAGCGCCGCCGCCGGCTGCTCGAAATGGTATCGCCCGGTGTACAAGCTGCTCGGGCCGAGTTTGACGTACTTGAGCATCAGGTACAGCTCGATCACCAACAGTGCCGTATAGAAGAAGGCGAAGCCGGCGATGCTGAACCACAGATCCCCAGCGCTGATGGAGGAGGTGCTCAAATGCGTCGGCAGCACGCCGGATATGGTCCAGGGCTGGCGGCCGTATTCCGCCACGAACCAGCCGGTTTCCGCCGCAATCCAGGGCAGCGGAATAGACCACACGGCCAGCTTCAACAGCCAGCGCTTGCGGTCGGCCACCCGTGTGGCGCAGAAATAGAATGCCATGACAAAGACGAACAAAAGGGTGAAGCCGCAGGCCACCATGACGCGGAATGTCCAAAACAAAGGGCCTACACAGGGAATGGTATCCGCCGCCGCTTTTTGCACCAGTTCTTCGCTAGCTCCGGCGACATTGTCGGTGTATTTCCTCAGCAGCAAGCCGAATCCGAGGTCGGCCTTATGCGCTTCGAATTCGGCCCTGACCGGCGCGCTGAGATCGCCGGCTCGGATTTTCTCCAGCGCCCAGTAGGCAGTCTGACCGCTGCGAATATGGGCCAGGCTGGACTGCCGCAGTTCCTTCAACCCCTTGACCTCCTCGTCGACGGAACGCGTGGCGATCAGCCCGAGCACGTAAGGAATACGCAGCGCAAAGCGGGTTTCCTGCTTGTCCTGGTCCGGAAAGCCGATGAGCGTGAATGCTGCCGGCGGCTTCTCGGTTTCCCAGGCCGCCTCGATGGCCGCCAGCTTGACCTTCTGCACCTCGCCGTCGGTGTAACCGCTTTCGTCGCCCAGCACGATGACCGAGAGAATCGACGCCAGCCCGAAAGCCGCAGCGATCGAGAACGAGCGGCGGGCGAAGCCAATGTCGCGGCCTTTGAGCAGATACCAGGACGAGATACCGAGAACGAACATCGCCCCGGTCACGTAACCTGCAGCTACGGTATGCACGAACTTGACCTGGGCCACCGGATTGAAAAATACGTCGGCGAAGCTGGTCAGCTCCATGCGCAGGGTCTGGTAGTTGAACTCCGTGCCTACCGGGTGCTGCATCCAGGCATTGGCGATCAGTATCCATAGCGCCGAGGTATTGGTGCCCAGTGCCAGCAGCCAAGTCACCGAGAGATGCTGGACCCGGCTCATGCGGTCCCAGCCGAAGAAGAACAGGCCGACGAAAGTCGATTCCAGGAAGAACGACATCAAGCCTTCGCTCGCCAAAATAGGACCGAAGATGTCGCCTACATAATGCGAATAATAGGACCAATTGGTACCGAACTGGAACTCGAGCGTGATACCGGTCGTCACCCCCATGGCGAAGTTGATGCCGAACAGCTTGCCCCAGAACCGGGTCATGTCTTTGTATACCTGCTTGCCGGTCATGACATAGACCGACTCCATGATGGCCAGCAGAAAAGTCAGCCCCAAGGTCAAGGGCACGAACAGGAAATGGTAAAGCGCGGTCAGGCCGAACTGCAGCCTGGATAGGTTGACGACTTCATCACCGATCATGGCTTAAGCGCCTCTTGGTTGGAAGAAACGGGATTCGCGGCGAACAGCACCGTCGCGAGAAGTGGTTTCGGGACCTCGGGATTGGGACGAAAGAACAGCGCCCACAGGCCCCATAGAACGATCAGCTTGAACAGCAACGCCAGCGCCAGCTCGCGGGCCAGGGGAAAGCGGCGGCCGAATTCGGAGACAACGCCGGCAAGACCAGCAATGCCATTCATCCCGACCCGCGGTATTTGGGGCGAGATGGAAGGAAACCTATCGCGTGGCTGCATGATATCCCCGCATTCCGTTTGGAATCAGCCCGCCGCCAGCAGGCCCGAATGCGCCAATCGTACACCTTTTCGTGATTTTCACCACAGAAGTCGTATGTTTTTTCAACACCATCTCGGCCAGCCGTCAACGCACCGCACCCCCGCTACCAAAATAACGCGCATGCAACCACCCTCGGACTCTGGACAACGCTATCACCGCCAGCGCTACGGCAGCGCCTCGAAAGAAATCCGGATGAGCGAGCACGAGCGCTCCGATCTCATCCAACCGTTCCCGAGTCAGCTCGCGGCACAGCAGAAATACGGCGATCAGTGCGACGAACCCGCCGAATATCTGGCGCAAGAGCTTTCCGCCCAGGCGCGCAGCCAACAATCCTCCTAAAATACTGCCGGCAATGGCGGCAACGGCGATCGGGACGGCCAATTCGTACCGAATTTGCACATGCTCGGCATAGCCCAATAGTGCCGCTAGCGAATTCATGGCGATGACCAGGAGAGAAGTCGCCACCGCGGCATGCATGGGCAATCGGCCGAGCAAATTGAGCGCCGGCACTACCATGAAGCCGCCGCCCGCTCCCACCAAACCTGTCACTCCACCAACCGTAGCGCCATCGAACAGTACGGCGAGCAGCGGCAGCCTCAACGGGCACGACGGCGTCTTGCTTACGGACACATCGCCGCCGCGGCGCCCGCGCAACATCGCTGCCGAAGTTGCCAGCATGACCAGGCCGAACAGAATCAGCAGAATCCCACCCGGCAACACCGCAGCGGCGCGCCCGCCGCCATAAGCGCCTGCCATGCCCGCCAGGCCGAACACGGCGCCCATTTTCCAGCATACCCGGCCGTACCGGACGTGCCCGAGCAATGCCGTCAGGCTGGTGACGCCGACCACGACCAGCGAAATCGTGATCGCTTCTTTGGGTGAGAATCCGGCCACATAGACCAGCATCGGCACCATCAGCACAGAACCGCCGCCGCCCAGCAATCCCAGCAGAACGCCGATGCCCAGTGCCAGCGCCAATACCAGCGCCATCAGCCCATCACCCCTGCCGCTCCGCTGACGGTGCCCGCCCGCAGGCCTGATTGGCGGGCAATGCCCGGTCGATGTATTTCGGATAATCCAGCATTAAGCCCTCCATGAGAACGACAAACTCCTCACGCGTCTTGCCGCCGCCTAGACGCGGATTCTTGGCTGCTTCCTGCCCAATCGTGCTAACCGTATTGCCGTGATAGTCATGTCCCGGATAAACCAGAGTGTCCGGCAAGAGACTGAAAAGCTGACACTGGATGCTGTCGTAGAGCTGTCCAGCGTCGCCTTGCTGGAAATCGGTGCGACCGCAGCCGCCGATAAATAAGGCGTCGCCGGTAAAGACCCGGTCGCTCATGACGTAGCTCACGCAGCCGGCGGTATGACCGGGTGTATGACGCACTTCGAATTCCAGATCTCCGACCTGCAAGGGTACGCCGTCGGTCACCAGGAGGTCGGCACAGCGCGCCCCGGCATCCCGATGCACGACGCTTTTGCTGCGCAGATGCTCACGCAAAAGTCCGGAGCCGGTGATGTGATCGGCATGCACATGGGTCTCCAAGGTATAGACCAGCCTGAGATCGAGCTGGCACAGCAGGCTCTCGTAGTGCGCGACCTGAGTATCCACCGGGTCGACCAGCACAGCGCGGCGAGTACGCTCGCATCCCAATAAATAGGTATAGGTCGAGGTATCGGTTTCGAACAGTTGTCTGAAAATCATCTAACCCTCCTTCAAGAAGCGTCTTGACGCTTCGCATTCAAAGAAATCCAAACAATACCCGTACCAACAAAATATGAGCATGATTTATAGCCATTTTTCTATGTCGCCAGTCTGAGAGACGCTTTTAGCGTTTCAGTATATGATTCACAAATGAAACCTTTGCGACGCTCCGTGAACCCTCATGAAACATCAGCCCGCACCCCCTCTCGATCTCGATACGCGTTGCCTGCTTGACGCCCTGGCAGCACTGGAATGCGCTGGCGCGCTCTATCTGCTCGATAAGTGCGGCAATGTAAGCTATTGGGGCACCGGCGCCGAGCGCTTGACTGGCCATACGGCCGAGGTCGCGGCCGGCAAACCGATTGCCGGCTTGCTGCCCGGCTACAGCCATCCAGCCACAACGGAGGCAGGCGAGGACCAAATCCTAGTGGAACGGGCTGATGGTTCATACTTATTGGCACGGCGTCGGTTTCAGCCTTTGCAGGACCGGGACGGCATCCCTCTGGGCCGGCTGGAGGTGCTCGCCGCGATCGAGACCGTCGGCACCCCTTTAGCCGAAGCGGACGTCGAGATCCTGCATGGATTGATCACCCGCGAACCGGCGATGAAGCAGGTGTTCCGCATTGTTCGCAACGTCGCGGAAACCGAGGCCACGGTATTGGTGCGGGGCGAGTCGGGCTCGGGCAAAGAGCTGATCGCCCGCGCCGTGCATGCCGAAAGCCACCGCGCCAAGGGGCCGTTTCTCGCAGTCAACTGCGCCGCGCTGGCGCCTTCCCTACTGGAAAGCGAGTTGTTCGGGCATGTCCGCGGGGCCTTCACCGGAGCCTTGCGCGATCACGCAGGGCTATTCCAGCGCGCCGACGGCGGAACGCTTTTCCTGGATGAAGTCGCCGAGTTGCCTTTGGAACTGCAAGCCAAGCTGCTGCGCGTGCTGCAGGAGCGCAGCTTCGTCCCGGTCGGCGGCGACCGCACGCTCAGCGTGGATGTGCGCATCGTGGCAGCGACCCACCGCTCGCTGCGCGAAGCGGTGCGCGAGGGCCGCTTTCGCGAGGACCTGATGTACCGTCTGCGGGTGGTCCCCATCTTCCTGCCGCCCTTGCGCGAGCGCCGCCGCGACATCGCCCTGCTGCTGTGGCATTTCATCGAGCGGCGCAATGCCCGCGGCGTACGCCGGGTCGTCCGCATCGACCCGGACGCCATGCGCCGCCTTCTCGACCACTTCTGGCCGGGTAACGTACGCGAATTGCAGAACGTGGTGGAATACGCCTTCGCCGTGGGGCGGGGCGAGATGCTGAACCTCGACGACCTTCCACCCGAGTTCCGCGAAGAGCGCGCCGTTCCGCTAGTGCCTGCGGAGCCCGTACCGGACGAAGCCGAGCGCATCCGCGCGGCGCTGCGGCAATCCGGCGGACGCATCGACCAGGCCGGCCGGTTGCTGAAGATGAGCCGGGCGACGCTGTGGCGTAAACGTAAGAAACTGGGCTTGTGACGGAATAGCCCCCTGGACGCGAGGCTGTCTGCTGGATGCTCCGGAGACCATCATGCCCATCCCCATGCTCTCGGGTGATCCGCCGCATGACAGCGTTGGCCTGCAAGGCTCTGGTTCAACGAGTAGCCGTGGCGTTCGCGATCGTCAGGTAATCTGCGGGCCCGCCGACTCGCCCGCCCCACACTTGAAAGACACTGTCTGCAACTCATCCCTTGTCCGCAAGGTGTAAGCGCTCATATCGACACATCGATTGCGGAAACGCTGCAAACCGGACGCTCCACCCATCGGTTCGCGCTATAATTTGGCGCTTTCGTACTGTAACCCTGCGGTTCGCCCCATCATGTCAAGCACAAACGTCAAAAAAGTCGCGCTGGCCTATTCCGGCGGCCTCGATACCTCCGTCATCCTGAAATGGCTGGAAGAAACCTACGCCTGCGAAGTCGTGACCTTCACCGCCGATCTGGGCCAAGGGGAAGAAGTCGAGCCGGCGCGCGCCAAGGCCCAGGCCATGGGCGTCAAGGAAATCTATATCGACGACCTGCGCGAGGAGTTCGCCCGCGATTTCGTCTTCCCCATGTTCCGCGCCAACGCCATCTACGAAGGCGAATATCTGCTGGGCACCTCCATCGCCCGCCCGCTGATCGCCAAGCGCCTGATCGAGATCGCCAACGAAACCGGGGCGGACGCCATTTCCCACGGCGCTACCGGCAAGGGCAACGACCAGGTGCGCTTCGAGCTGGGCGCCTATGCCCTGCGGCCGGATATCCGCGTCATCGCCCCCTGGCGGGAATGGGATCTGACCTCGCGCGAAACTCTGCTGGCCTACGCCGAGAAGCACGGCATTCCGATCGAAATGAAGCGCGGCAAGGCCTCGCCCTATTCCATGGACGCCAACCTGCTGCACATCTCCTACGAAGGCGGCATCCTGGAAGACCCCTGGGCCGAGCCGGAAGAAGACATGTGGCGCTGGTCGGTTTCGCCCGAAAACGCCCCGGACCGGTCGGCCTATGTTGAATTGACCTACGAGTGCGGAGATATCGTCGCCATCGACGGCGAACGGATGACGCCCGCCGCAGTGCTGGCCAAGCTGAACCAATTGGGCGGCGCCAACGGCATCGGCCGGCTCGACATCGTCGAGAACCGCTACGTCGGCATGAAATCGCGCGGCTGCTACGAGACCCCCGGCGGCACCATCATGCTGAAGGCGCACCGCGCCATCGAGTCTATCACCCTAGACCGCGAAGTCGCCCATCTCAAAGACGAACTGATGCCGCGCTATGCCAGCCTCGTCTACACCGGGTACTGGTGGAGCCCGGAACGCCGAATGCTGCAGCAGATGATCGACGCCTCGCAGGCGCCCGTGAACGGTGTGGTACGGGTGAAACTGTACAAAGGCAACGTCAGCGTCGTCGGCCGCAAGTCGGAATCCAACAGCCTGTTCGACATGAACATCGCCACCTTCGAGGACGACCGCGGCGCCTACAACCAGAAGGACGCGGAAGGCTTCATCAAGCTCAACGCCCTGCGCCTACGTATTGCCGGCCGCAAAGGCGCCAGCTTCTTATAACTATGAGACGCTGCTCCCGGCGTGCTCAGCGCGCCGGGAAACACAGCGTCGCGGCTGCGACGACATGCCGCCCTCGCCAAATCCCGTGGATATGATATATTCAAGAATAATTATCATTTGCGGGGTTTGCGCATGGAGTCCAGCCTGAATCTAAACCACCTCAAAGACGGCGAATCTGCTGTCATCCGTTCCATCAGCGCAGACGGCGCGCTATACCATCGCCTGACAGGCCTAGGCTTCCGTGTAGGAAAAGCCATCGCCGTTGTCCGCCATGGCCGCTTCAAAGGCCCTGTGCAAGTACGCATCGGCACCACCGACATCATCATGCGGCGCAGCGACGCCGAGAAAATCAGGATCATAGCCACGGCAGCCCCATGAAGAGAATAGCCCTGCTGGGCATGCCGAATACCGGCAAATCTACATTTTTCAATCGATTGACAGGCGCCTCCGCCCGGGTTGGAAATTGGCCCGGCATCACGGTCGACCTGCTGAGCGCGAAGATCATTCTCGGCAACATGGTCGCCCAAGTGGTGGATCTACCCGGTATCTACAGCTTCCACGGTTTTTCCGAAGACGAGAAGGTAGTGCGGGACTTTCTGGAGAGCAATCCGGTCGACGCTGTCGCCATCGTGTTGAACGCCGCGCAGCTCGACCGCCAACTCCCTTTCGCTCTCCAGGTCGTCCGGCTCGGCTTGCCCACCGTCCTGCTGCTGAACATGGCGGACGAAGCACGCCACCTGGGAATCAACATCGACGCCCGTAAGATGTCCGAGATCCTGCGGATACCCGTCATTCTGCTCAGCGCAAAGTACGGCAGCGGCTTCCAGCACGTGACCCAGAACCTGGCGCGAGCAATCAGCGCCAACGTCACCGCCGGTGCCGGAGATGTGGAGCAGGCGTTCGCCGAAGATCACCAGATAGAAGCGAAAGCTGCCGATCTGCTTAGCGCCGCCGTCCGCTCTCCCAAGCAACTGCCGGAAAACACCAGCGCCCGAATCGACCGGGTACTGCTCCACCCTTGGCTAGGCCTACCGCTGTTCTTCCTGCTCATGTTTTTGTTGTTCCAGTTCATCTTCACGCTGGGCAAGCCGATGCAGGACGGTGTGGCCTGGGCATTGACCGAGCTGCGGACGCTCTGGCTCGAACCGCTGATGGCCGGCCTCCCGGCCTTCGCCAACGGGCTCCTGCTGGACGGCATCTACAGCGGCGTCGGCACCGTGGCCGCCTTCGTACCCATCATCATCCTGTTCTTCCTAGTGATGACACTAGTCGAAGACAGCGGTTATCTGTCGCGCGTCGCCTTTCTGATGGACGCCCTGATGGCCCGGCTGGGACTGGACGGACGCAGCTTCGTCATGCTGCTCATGGGGTTCGGCTGCAACGTTCCTGCACTGATGGGCACCCGGGTGATGCGCTCGCGCGACCTGCGGCTACTCACCATGCTGGTGATCCCGTTTTCGCTGTGTTCCGCGCGACTACAAGTGTTCCTGTTCATCACAGCAGCATTGTTCACCGTCGAAACGGCGCCGGCAGTGCTGTTCAGCCTTTATCTCCTGAGCTTCACGACCGCTCTGCTGACGGCGCTCGCGTTCAAGAACCGCTTCGTGAGCAACGAACCCTTCGTCATCGAATTACCGCCCTACCGCTTGCCGACTTGGCGCCAGATCGGCCTGCGCGGCTGGCACGAGGTGCGGCACTTCTTGAAACGCGCGTCCAAGTTCATCACCGCCGGCGTGGTCGCAGTTTGGCTGCTCACCCATATCCCCACCGATGTTCCTGCGAGCAGCTCGGAAACCCTTGCCGGATATATCGCCGCCTGGATGGCGCCATTGCTGTCCCCCATCGGCATCGATGCCCAATTGAGTCTGGCTCTCATCTTCGGCTTCGTGGCCAAAGAAATCGTGGTCGGCTCGCTCGCGGCGATCTACGGCCTGGAAGGAGACGCTCTGATGGGCTTGATGGCGCAGAAACTCGACTGGGTCCAGGCTTACAGTTTCATGCTGTTCACCCTCATCTACCTACCCTGTCTTTCGACCGTGGCGACACTGCGCACAGAGTCGAAAAGCCGTGCATTCATGCTCGGCTCTATCCTCTGGTCATTGCTGCTAGCCTGGCTCGCGAGCTTCGCGTTCTACCAGGGGGCCCGGCTGTTCGGATTCTGAGCCTCCATGACCGACGAAAAAAAGCCCGCTCGAAGCGGGCTTTTTTCTCTGCTTATTCCACTATCAGTTGATGCCGTATTTTTGCATCCGATAGAGCAGCGTGTCGCGCGAAATGCCCAGCAAACGGGCGGAACGGCTACGGTTGCCGTTCGTTCGGTTTAGGGCTTGGCGGATCAGGTCCATTTCCACCTGATCTAGCTGGATTCCCATATCGGGCAAAGCGAACAGCCCCTTGGTTACAGGCGCCCGGTGGGTGATCTCAAGCGGCAGATTGCCTTCCTCAATGACCCGGCCCGCCAGGAGAATCGAGAGCCGCTCGCAGACGTTGCGCAGTTCACGGACATTGCCCGGCCAGCCGTAATTGCACAAGCGGTTCATCGCCGACTTGCTGAAGGCGGCCGGCGGCAAACCGTGCTCGCGCGCGAACCGTTCCATGTAGTGCTGCAGCAGCAGAACGATGTCCCCCATCCGCTCGCGCAGCGGCGGTATCTCCAGGGGAACCACGTTCAATCGGTAATAAAGATCCTTGCGGAATTCGCCGCGTTCGATCTTGGCGTGCAGATTGGCATTGGTGGCCGCGACGATGCGCACATCGACGTTGTAGGTCTGGGTCTCTCCTACGGGCTGGATTTCACCCGTTTCCAGGAATCTCAAAAGCTTCGCCTGCAAAGGCAGCGAAAGCGAATCCACTTCGTCCAGAAACAGCGTACCCCCATCGGCCGCTGGCAACCGGCCGGTCTGGTTGCTGACCGCGCCAGTGAAGGAACCGCGGCGATGGCCAAACAGTTCGGACTCAGCGATTGCCTCCGGCAGAGCTGCGCAATTCAGCGTAACGAAGGGCTTGTCCGCTCGGGGACTGTGCATTTGGAGAGCATTGGCCAGCACCTCTTTTCCTGTCCCGGTCTCGCCAACGACGAGGACGGTGACATCGGTCGCCGCAACCAATTTGGCGCTTCTCGTAAGCGCTTCGAAGCTCGGTGATTGTCCAATCAGCGTATCAAACATAACCTCACCCAACTTTTTTATTAATATTCGAGATGGTGCAACACTAGCGGATTGAGACCCGGGAACGCGGCCAGCACTGCCAGTACGATAAGGGTGATCCCCGCAATCTGACGGAACTTCTGCATCCGGGATAAGCGCACCAGCAGGCTGGTCATTATACCGACGCCGACCACCGCCGGCAAAGTTCCGATGCCGAACGACAGCATGGTAAAGGTGCTGCGCACCACGTCTCCCGTCGTCGCCGACAGGGCCAGAGCGGCGTAGACCAGCCCGCACGGGAGCCAGCCCCATACCATCCCGAAGAAATAGGCCTGCGGCAGGGTTTCTACCGGGATCAGACGGCGCCCATAGGGTTCGATCCGCCGCCAGAACACGGCGCCGCCTTTTTCGATGTAAGCGAAGCGTGGAAACCAGCCGCCAATATGCAACCCGGCTCCCAACATCACGAGAGCCGATAAGATCTGCAATACCCGGTGGCCGTGTCCCTCGCCCAAGGGAATGGAGAGGACATGCTCCAGCAACCCGGCGATCAGGCCGCCGAGCGCGTAGCTGGTGATCCGCCCCATGTTGTAGCTCAGCACGAAAGGCAGCAATAAACCTTTGTTGTCCCGGATTTCCCGCCGCAGGCTCAATGTTAACGAGCCGATGATGGAGCCGCACATGCTCAGGCAGTGCAACGCGCTGAACAATCCCATCAGCAGTGCGACGAGATAGGATGTGCTAAAAGCTTGTTCGATATGGTGCATGGGAGCGAAACGATACCAGAAAAGCGTGGCGATCGACAGGCAGAGAACGCCCTACCGGCATCCTCAACCCGCCGAAAAAACTTCGCGAATCTGAGTCTGTGCCCGCTGTGCGGCCGCACGGGGATCCTCCGCATCGCGGATCGGCCGCCCCACCACGATGTAGTCGGCGCCGTTGCGGAAAGCCTGGTCGACCGTCACAACTCGTTTTTGATCGTCCGCTAACCGATTTTCCACCGGACGGATACCCGGCGAGACGACCATCAGCTTGTGGTCGATCTCGTCGCGCAGCAGTGGAACCTCGAGGCCGGACGAAATCACACCGTCGCAGCCCAGAGCCAATGCCCGGCGGGCGCGGGAAAGCACCAAACTCTGCACGTCGCACTGGAAGCCGAGGTCGCGCAGATCCCCTTGGTCCAGGCTGGTCAGCACCGTAACCGCCAGGATGCCGAGCTCGCCCTTGTTGCGGGCTGCCGCCTCCATGATGGCATCGTTGCCGTGCACGGTGGCGAAATCCACTCCGCGGTGGCTGAGCGCCTTCACAGCCCGCCCGACGGTCTCCGGCACATCAAAGAATTTAAGGTCGACGAATATCTTCTTGTTCTGAGCCTTGAGCCAGTCGATCAGCCCGAAATAATCTCCGGACATGAACAACTCAAGCCCGATCTTGTAAAAGGTTACCGCGTCGCCAATACGATCCACCAAAGCCTGGGCTTCGGGGATACTCGGCAGATCGAGCGCCATGATGAGACGATCGGCAACGGGAATGGGTTTGCGCGAAATAAGATCCGACATGAAAGAAACCGGGAAGGGGACGAAAAACGCTGCTTTTTGCGCAGGCTGCGGAATTATGCGGTTTGAACGGATTTTTGCCTAGAACCCAGGCATATCGGCATAACCTCTGCCCCCCCCCAAATACCCATTACAATTGAAATCTGACCTGAGCGGACCCGACTCAAATGGCAAGCGTATTGGCGCAGATGAGCGCCCTAATTTTCTGTGGCATGCTGTGGCGCCATCTGCGGCCCTGGAGCATCGACGCCGACCGAATCCGGCGGTTCATCACGGCATTGGTATTCAACGTCCTGTTGCCTGCCTTGGTGCTCGGGGCGCTGTGGGGCAAAGGCGCACACCCGGAGGGCTGGAAAATATCCCTGTTCGGGGCCGCCATCGTCCTATTCGGCATCGCTGCGACGCTGCTGCTGAGCCGCACCTTGCGCATGAATCGGCGCAAGTTGGGGGCTGCCATGCTAGGCATTTCGTTCTCCAATGTCACGTTTCTGGGACTGCCCGTGCTGGAGCAGACCCTAGGGCCGGAGACCGCCCGACCCATCGTTATCCAGATGGATATGTTTGCGACGG
>JAQTYA010000080.1 GCA_028688525.1 Methylococcus sp.
AGTTTGGTTCAGCCGAAGCTTGCAGCCTTTGCTCAAAGAGGTGATCCGCTCCGGAAAAGGTCACTGGCGGTGGAATATGCTCCTACGCGGGTTATCTGTTATAGCCAATGTTTGGATCCTTAGCATTTAGTGCCTTAATGAATTGCTGTTCAATCTGAAGGATGTCACCCACCCGCACATTTTCTTGTGAATGAAGGATTTCCTTCTTGAGAACATAAGCTTCAGCTCCCGTTAGATACTCGCCTAACTCACTAAGCATTTCATGTTTTGCCTTCAGTGGCGTGCCGAAATATTTGAAAAAGTCCAGGCGTGGCGTTCTGGCGGTATCGCTACCAATGTAGATTTTTTGATTTGGAAAGGTGACCTTGAAAACACACCCCCATGGAATTATGGAGTCTTTGTTAAAACGCATTTGTTCTAGTTCACGTAGGTCCGATTAGCGCAGCGTAATCGGACGCATGTCATTCGCCTCCCGCCCCTCTTGCCGCTGTTTTAGTTGCTGCGCTTGCGGCAATCAGCCAGACCGGCCCAGGATTAAAAATCCCAGGCCCGGACTCATACCCAGCCCTATTTTGGTATTGTGCAATTGCCAGAGGACTCGGGCTGGCTGCCTGTATTCAAGTTCAACGGGAAGACGAACGCGGCGATCCCAGGTTGCGCTATTTTCCCATCCGCCGGAGCGATTCCGGGATCGAAGTAGCTATTGCCTCTGGCGTTAATGAACCCAAGATTGCGCTGAGAATAGATTCCGTCGGATTGAATGCTTTGGAATTCCCTTGCGTATATATTGTATAGCGCATCCGACTGGATGGTATGAATGATATTTCCAGCCTGCCATTTCTTCCCCGATCCATTGGCCGGCATATCCAGGTTCGACGATGTCACATACAAATTTAGCGTAGACCCATAGGTCACGGTCGCAACTTTCAAGTGCATGTCCTGAGGCGTGTACGGGGTCTTTGGGTTGCCCTTACACCAACGGCCTGCGGCGAAACCCTGCCAAACTTTTTTGACGGCCATTTTGTAACGGCCTGGGCTTCCGCTTTTGACAGGGTTATTCAAATATTTGCTCGTCGACGTCGGGCTTTTCGGGCGATCTTGGTACTGGTAATAGAGATTTACGGTCAAACGGCCAGGAAACAACGAGGACGGAACCGTCGCGCCCGGCAGTTTGCTTATCGCTACGGGCGTCTTCGAGCCCTTCGATGGCGCGAACCCGTATCTGATGAATCGATACAGATTGTCAATGAAAGGATTCACCTCGCCGATCTCAAACATATAGATGGCAATGTTTACAGAACTTCCTTGAACTAGCTGATTGCCCGCGTCGAGGAGAATCTGGTCGTACCAATTGACGTTGTTAAGGTCCGACGGGAGTTCGCCCTCCGTTGGCGGATATAGATTATTAGGAAACGGTATCGACATGCCGCCGTCGGTCCATGTCGGGCCGACAAAACTATTATTTCTGCCCGCATAGAATGAAACCGGCCTTCCGCCGACATCGACAGGTACGGTCATTCCGCTCAAGCCAGAGGAGTCTTTTGTGCCTCCCTGGAATCCCGCTCCCGTGTCGTTCACCACTGCATGCCATAGGCTTTTGAAATAAGCATACATCCTCGGGACACTATCTTCGTTTCCCGTCTCGACAAAGACCAGCGAATTGTTGGCCTTAGTCGTTTCTCCAACCGTCTGCATATTCAAAGATCCATTCTGCGTAAAATACACGCTGCCATTTGTGCATTGAATGGTTTTGCCATGCGTGGTGTCGGCCGATAAATCGGTATGGATGTTTGCCGAAGGCACGGTGTTCAGTACCGTATCGAGATAGGAAGGATTGCCGCTGCAACTATCGCAATCGGCCGCCGATACGGCCACGTATGTATTCACCCCGGCCTGAGGTATGCCGTTGATCCCGCTCAACAGGTTCAAAGTGATATCGGGACTGGACTCGTCGTCGCCCAGGGCATAAGGCCATTCTTGAACGTTGACGGTTCCTTTCGATTTCGATGGCTTGACCGGCGGATTCAGGTAATAATCCTCCTTGAAATTAAGGTAGCCCTCGTTAATATAGCACTCCGGCATCGCCGGGTTACTTTGACTCCCCGGATCGCTCGCAATATATTTCCATATATATGAAAACGGCGAATAGTTAGGATCGTTTTCCAAAATACTCGGTATGTCCGCCGCCTCGGCGGAACATCCACACGTTGCCCCAATCAAAACCATATAGGATATAAAGTTTTTCATATCGCTCCCGATCGTTTGACGATATTTGGAATAGCCGCCAAGTCCCGAACCGCCATAAATACACGACGAAATAGTTCACACCCACCGATTATGTCAGCGTCATCGAATTGACCTGAACATCGAGCCTCATGACCGTCTATTTTTGCGTGAGCCTGAAGAGCTTACTCCAGGGACAATATGAAGCTCCACTGCCCCAGGCCGACCGGCATCACCGACAGCCGGTTGGCCTTGCGCACCAGGGCTAGGCCCTCCAGTTCCGGCCGGTCCCTCAACTCGCTCAGAGCGATAGTGCGGCGGAGTTTGCGCACGAAACGGACGTCCACCATGAACCAGCGCGGCTCCTCCGGCTTGCTGACCGGATCGTAGTGTTTGTTGTCTGGGTCGAAGGCCGTGAAATCCGGGTAGGCTTCACGCGCGATTTCGGCGATGCCGACCACGCCGGGCACATCGCAGTTCGAGTGGTAGAACAGCACGCCATCCCCTTGTTTCATCTCGTCCCGCATCATGTTGCGGGCCTGGTAGTTGCGGACTCCGTCCCAGGGTTCGGTCTGGCCAGGACGTGCCGCCAAATCGTCGATGCCGAACTCGCCGGGCTCGGTTTTCATAAGCCAGTAACGCATGCGCTTTCCTCGTGTGCCTTGGTGAACTGATAACGGGCCAATCTATTCCATACGCCGGGGCAAAGAAAAGAGGCATGGCGCATGAACGCAAAAAAGCCCTTCCACCTCATCGGCGGAAGGGCTTGTCGGCTTACCTGCCCGGCGGACGATTTCGTCCGCTCAAGCCGAGATCAACGGTACAGGAACTGGTCGATGTCCGCAGCCGGGGGATAGAAGTAATAGGTTTCCGCGGTGGCATCTGTGCAGCCCGCCGGCAACGGATTCGTCGTCTGGTTACGAACGACCGTTACGGATGGCGACGCGCCGTTGGCATCGCCCAGCGAAGACACAGGGAATGAGGTGGTCGGCTCCAGCAGCCAGGCTTCAAGCTTCTTCTTGCTGCAATACTGCACCACCGGCATGTAGTACACCGCCTTATTGACGCAGGCATCGGACGGGAACAGCGGGTTCTGCCAGCCGGCAGCGGCGCGGAACTGGAAACCGCCGAATTGAGTGCCGGGCAGGTTGCCGTTTTTCCAAGCCATGGCCCGAGTGCCGTCGCCGCTCGGATGAATGGCGCCGAGACGGGTTTCCAGCTTGCCGAAGCCCCCATTCATGGTCGGCAATGCGTTACCCCAATCCCACATCATAGCGTTCTCGATATATTGAACCGGCTGGCCGGATACCGGCTTGGCGATACGGCTCAGCGTATGCCCCTGAGGCGGCATCACGACGACCTCGACGACGGGGAAGTGCTTGGTTCCCGCATCGGTGGTCTCGCTGCAATCGTGCGGAATGATGGCTGTCGGGTAAACCGTCTTGCCCTCGATGTACTGCACGGGAGAACCATCCTGGAATGCCTGGAAACCGGCATGACCGAAAGCCTGGCCGGCGCCGAACGCAGCCAGCGCGCCCAGCAGAGACAACTGCAAACTCTTGCGTTTCTGAAGCATCGTCTTCTCTCTATAGTTGTTGGCAAAAAATCTCCTTATACCAACCACTAACCATGCCAGCGGCGCCAAGAGCGGAAAATCATGCTATTGCGGACGATTCCCATTAACTCAAATCACAAACTGCGTTATATAACTCATATAATGTGTCATATGACACAGTCTCTCAACAATAAGGGCATATCGCCGCCGGCTGATTGCCGCGGCGCCGTCGAGGTGAATCTAGTCAATTGCGCTTCTTGATTTCTGGCACTATCTTGGAGCCGCGTCCTCCAATTCGACCCGCAATGCCCGAAAGATCCGACACCTTGTCCCGGCGACCATTTGCTTTATTCCTGGTAAAGCTCTTTACCATCGGCCACACCAAACGCCCAAGCCGTGCCGCATTGGCGATTGCCGCCGCGACGGGATTCGTATTGATCTGTCTACTGCTCCCCTTGCTCGCCCTGGATTCAAAGCCGTTGCTGAGCGCCGCGGACGGCGACATAGACGAATCCCACGGATTGGACATACTGAGGTCCACTTTCCGGCTGGCGCACCGGGACGGCGAAAGAAGGACTGCGCTACTGACCGCACACGATCTCGAATCCGCCGCGAACTACCTCATCGCCAGAAAACACCTCCAGGGAGCCGCCCGCTCAACCATCGAGGGGCAACAGCTCAAACTGATCGCATCGATACGCCTGCCGAGCTGGCCATATTGGTTCGTGAATATCCGGTTGATCGCGGCCGACCACTCCCCCGTTCCCACCGTAACCCATCTTTGGGTAGGACAGCTCGAACTGCCGGATTTTCTGGTCAACGCAATAATCGAACGTTACCTTAAACACAGGGGCCTGCTGAAAAACGGCGAGGCCCGGCCCGGCATCATCGTGGCGGCACGGATAAGCAACGACCGGTTGAGCGTGCACTTGGCCGGCGAACCCCAGACACGGGCACACCTCCACGACCTGATCACCGAGGCGGTCGGCATCGACCGCGCCTTGGCCTATCACAACCGTCTGGCCACGGTGCTCAAAGCATCCCATTCGCGCCAGTTCATCCGTTTAAGCCACCTGCTTCAGCCGATGTTCGCATTAGCTGCCGAGCGCTCCCACGACTCCGAGCCGGTGCTGGAGAACAAGGCGATCATCCTGCTGCTCGCGGCCTATGTGAACGGGCTCGACCTCATGAGCGGCGACACCGATGCAACGGAGCCCCTGATCGAGCGCTCGGTCCTGCTGCAAGGGCGTCAGGATTTGAGCCGGCATTTCATGACTTCCGCGGCGCTGGCGCTCGCCGGCCATCGGGCACTGGCCGACGTAATCGGCTTGGCGAAGGAACTCAACGACACCCACGGCGGCAGCGGCTTCAGCTTCGTCGATCTGGCGGCGGACCGGGCCGGCACGCTATTCGGAAAACACATAGTACAGCCACAGCATGCCCGGCGGATGATGCTCAGCCTAGGCGAAAACGCCGACGATTCGCTGTTCATGCCAGATACCCGCGACCTGCCGGAGAATCTCCGCGATACCGATTTCCAGGCCCGGTTCAGAGGCGGGCGCGGCCCAGAGTTCGAAAAGCTCAAACGGCTCATCGACGAGCGCGTAGAGCGTCTGGCCCTGTATAACGCGCACTAAAAAGCCAGCCCCTAGAGGCTGGCTCCGTATACTCAAAACAAGAAGAACTTCAGTTGAAATCGAAGGTTTTGTTCGGCAACCCCGGCAATTGCGGCATCTGCTGTTTCGGGAACTCGCCAGTCAGCGCGTTCAGGAAGGCAACCACGTCGGAGACCTGCTGCTCGCTTAAATCCTTATTGAGCTGCAACTTGGCCATGACGCGTACGGCTTCGTCCAGAGACTTGACTTTGCCGTTATGGAAATACGGCGCGGTCAGAGCAATGTTGCGCAAAGTCGGTACTTTATACAGGTGTTCGTCTTCGGCCTTCTTGGTAACTTCGGCGCGGCCCTTGTCCTGAGCGAAATTGTATTTCGCCTCGAGCACGCCGTTGTCGAAGGTGGGGAACTTCATGAAGAACGGCGTCCCTTCCGGCAGGGTGGGGCCGTTGAACGCCGCGCCGCTGTGGCAGTTGGAGCAACCGGCTTCCGCAAAGGTATTCATGCCCCGTATCTGCTGCTCGGTCAAGGCACTCTTGTCGCCGCCTACGTATTTGTCGTAGGGGCTGTTCGGCGTAATCAGTGTGCGCTCGTAAGCGGCGATGGCGGCAGCGGCGTTGTCGGCCGTCACCGCGTCGGCACCGCCGAAGGCGGCGGCGAAAGCTTGCGGATAACCCGGAATGGCTTTAAGCCGAGCGACCACATCGTCCCAGCTCTTCATGCCCATCTCGATCGGGTTGGTCACGGGCCCCTTGGCCTGAGCCTCCAGGCTGGGCGCGCGACCGTCCCAAAACTGTACGGAATTGAAGGCGGAATTCCAGACCGTCGGTGCGCTGCGGCCACCCACCTGTCCGTGGACGCCGACCGATCCGCCGCGGTTGTCTTCGCCGCCGAGCATGACGTTATGGCAGGAATTGCACGACACCGTGCCGGTCGAGGACAGGCGCGGATCTAGATAGAGCATCTTGCCCAGCTCTACCTTGGCCGGGGTACTCGGGTTGCCCGCAGGTTCCGGGGCCTTGCTCGGTAGCGCCTGCCAATCGGCAACCGCCGCCGACGCTCCAGCCATGGCCAGAGCGCAGGTCAGCAAACGTAGGGTGAACATGGGTGACATCCTCCTCGGTGTAGTGTTGTTTTCGAACGGCGGCATCGCCGGGTCCAGCGCGTTCTTATAGGGAATTACGAGGAGGTTTGCAACCGGGAGGCGAGCCGCTCAGTGCCGGGTTGGCGCCTGCCCCACTCTCACCACTAAATCCTTCGGTATGGCGACCAAATCGAACGAGTCCAGATAACGCGCTACCAATTCTTCGCTGACGTTGATTTCGACGCGCGGCGGCGCAGGTTCGCTCAATCGCTGCATGCGCCTCTCCAGCCGCTGTGCGGAAACGTTCAGGCTTACCACGACGCCCAGCCCGAAGCCGACCGCCAGAAACAGCAGATACATCGTGATTTCGATGCTCATCAAGATTCTCCTAGCCCGCAAATGGCGGACACCTTATGTCTTTGACATGGTGCCCAGGGGGAGAATTTCAACGTTTCGCAATATTTCCCGCGTTACACGGCGGGCGCCGCCCGGCGGATACCCCGGTTCAGGCATAATCGCCCCAAATACAATAATGACCGGAGAGGCAACATGCACATCTTTCGAACCAAGACAGTTTCCGCGGGCGACTGTGCCGACAGCGGCCTCAAGCGCTGCCTGAGCGCGGTGGACCTGACCCTCCTGGGCATAGGCGCCATCATCGGTACCGGCATCTTCGTTCTGACCGGCATTGCAGCCGCCACTCAAGCCGGACCCGCCGTCGTGCTCTCCTTTATCTTTTCGGGGCTGGCCTGCGCCTTCGCCGCCCTGGCTTATGCCGAACTGGCGGCCTGCGTAGGCGGCTGCGGCAGCGCCTACGGCTACAGCTATGCGGCCTTCGGCGAGCTGATCGCCTGGATCATCGGCTGGGACCTGATTCTCGAATATGCGATCTCGGTGGCAGCGGTCGCCAACGGCTGGTCGGGGTATTTCAACAATGCATTGGCGGCAATCGGCCTGGCCTTGCCGGATTATCTGACCATGGCGCCGGAAAAAGGCGGAATCATCAATCTACCGGCCGCAGCCATCGTCTTCCTGTTGATGGGCCTGCTGATTACCGGCGTGCAGGAAAGCGCCCGCCTCAACACGGTGATGGTGACCATCAAAGTGCTGGCCATCGCGGTATTCGTCGCCGTCGCCAGCGCCCATGTCGATCCCGTACACTGGGACCCGTTCATGCCCTTCGGCTGGTTCGGCCACGATCTCAACGGCAAACCGATCGGCGTGCTGGCCGGAGCTTCGATCGTATTCTTCGCCTATGTGGGATTCGATGCGGTATCCACCGCCGCGGAAGAGGCCCGCAACCCGATGCGCGACGTGCCGATCGGCATCATCGGCTCGCTGGTGTTCTGCACCCTGATTTACATCCTGGTGGCGGGACTCCTCACCGGCATCGTGCCCTACACCGAGCTGAACGTCTCCTCGCCGGTTGCCCACGCGCTGCAGTTGCTCGGTGTCCGCTGGGCCTCTGGCCTAGTCGCTACAGGGGTGATCGCCGGACTCACCACGGTCATGCTGGTGCTCTATTACGCCCTGACGCGAATCATCTTCGCCATGTCCCGCGACGGGCTGATGTCGCCCTGGTTTTCCGCGGTGAACCGCCGCACCCAAACGCCGGTGCGGGTCATCGTGCTATGCGGTCTGTGCATCTCCGCCATCGCCGGATTGATCCCTTTGGGCGAATTGGCAGAGCTGGTCAATATCGGCACCTTGTTCGCCTTCGTGCTGGTCTGCCTCGGCGTGATCGTGCTCCGCGTCACCCGGCCCGAGCTGAAGCGGCCCTTCAAGACCCCTGCAGTTCCCTGGTTTCCGATCTTCGGCGCGCTGTCCTGCGGCGCTCTGATGGCCTTTCTGCCTGCACTGACCTGGCTGCGTTTCGTGATTTGGTTAGGCCTGGGTATCGCCATCTATCTCGCCTATTCCTACCGCCATAGCAAACTGGCGGAACAGACCGCGGATTAACCCCGGAAAGCGTCTTTCCTGCGCCGTACCTCCTCGAATACTTCGACGTCCGGCGCGCCGATTAGACTCAGCGCCTGTCTGATTTCCTGACTTTCCGGCCGGAGGAACGGGTTGGTTGCCAGCTCATCGCCCAGGCTCGATGGCACCGTCGCCAGCCCATCACGCCGCAACGTCTCGACCCGGCTCATGCGTTCCCGCAAAGCCGCATTGCCCGGCTCCATCGTGGCCGCAAACCGGGCATTGGCCAGCGTGTATTCGTGGGCGCAGAACACCCTCGTTTCCGGCGGCAGCGCGCGCAGCCGCTCCAGCGAACGCCACATCTGTTCGGCGCTGCCCTCGAATAACCGGCCGCAGCCCAGCGCGAACAAGGTATCGCCGCAGAAAAGGGCTGCATCGTCTTGAAACCAGTAAGCTATGTGGCCGCTGGTGTGGCCCGGCACGTCCAGTATCCGGGCCGCCGCCGCCCCCAGCCGGAACTCGTCGCCGTCCTCAAGCGCCCGGTCAATCCCCGGAATCCTATGGCGATCGGCCGCTGCACCGACAATCTGGCAGCCGGTCGCCGCTTTCAGCTCCAAGTTGCCGTCGACATGGTCGCCGTGATGGTGGGTGTTGAGCACATGGCTGAGGCGCCAGCCCTTCTCGTCCAGCGCCGCCAGCACCGGCCCGGCGACGGCCGGGTCCACCGCCACGGTGGCATCGCTGTCCGGTTCGTGTACCAGGTAAATGTAGTTGTCGTCGAGGACGGGAATTTGATGGATTTCGATCATTCTCAGGATTTCCCGGTGAGGTATCTAGCAATGTCTTCTTTCGAAAAACCGATCTTCTTGGCGATACGTTCGGCATGGCTGACCCGCGACACGCCCTCGATCAAGCGATAGGTTGGCTGCTCGTTGCGGAACTCGACCTGCCGCGCCTGCCCGACCTTTTTCTTCTGGTAGACGTCCACCAGTTCATGGTTGTGGGTAATGAGGACCGTGGAATTGCCCTTCTCGCGAAAGCCGTCGAGGATGGCCACCGAGATGTCCATTTTTTCCTCGTTGGTCGTCCCTTCCGACAGCTCGTCCATGATGACCAGACTGCGTGGGGTCGAGGCTAGGAAGATGTCCTTGGTCCGTTTGAGTTCGGTACCGAAGCGGCCTTCGCCGTCCGCCAGATGGCTGATTTCCGGCACCTGGTAGAACACGCGGTCGGCCACGGTCAGTTCCGCCCGGTCCGCCGGCACATAGCAGCCGGCCTGGGCGAGAATTTGGACCTGCGCCAGGGTCTTGCAAAAGGCCGTCTTGCCGCCGCTGTTAGGTCCTGTGACGAAAGTCAGCCGCTGCTCGGCCAAATCGATATCGTTGGCTACATATAGCGGGCTGTTCTTGGCCAGCACCGGATTGCGCACCCCGCGCAGCACCAAACTATGCCGGCTCCCGTCAGAGAAGCGCGGCAGGCTCATGTGATGGCCGAAGGCCTGGCGGAAGCGGATGAAACTCATCAGCTCGTCCAATTGGCCCAGCGTATCCAAGGTGGCTTGCACTTCCTCCGAGCGGCGGAAGATATCGCGCAGCGGGTAGATGACGCCGTCGCGATCCATGCCGCCGACGATGGGCACGTAGACGAAGCTGATCGGCAGCAGGAACAGCCAAAACACCGGCGCAATGGAGGCGGCGATGTCCAGAGCCAGCGGCAGGAACTCCAGCGCCGCCAGGATCAGCAAGACCGTGAGGGTCAGACCGACCGGCTTGAACAAGGACGGACGGAAACGGATGCCCGGCATCAGCCAGCCCTTCTCGGCACGGGTGCAGACCCGCTTCTCCGTGCGGTACACCGGCCCTTTCATCAAGGCATAGGCTCGGGAGCGGGCGAAATCGCGGACTTCCTGCACCAGCGCCTTGAGATAAACGCTGTCCGGTTCCGGCAAGCGGTTGGCCCGCTCCACCAGATCGAGCATGAAACGCGTTCCCTTGATATAGGTGGCATAGCCGTAGCCGTCGATTTCCAGCGGATGCGCCGAAGATCCCATCAGCCCTAAAAACTGGGCGTAGAGCAGATTGTAGAATTCGCCCTCCAGCCGGGCCGCTTCGGCCAGCAGGACTTCGAGGCCCGCCCGCAACTCGCCGTTCTCCTCCAGCTCCCGGACCGCATCCTGCTTGGCCCGGATCGTCTCGGCATCGACCGGCGGCTGCGCGAGGGAACGGTACAGCACCGCACGCCCAATGGCCGTAGTGGCGTGATCGGCGGCCTCGAACAGCTTGTCGACCTCGATGACCCGGAAAGCCTGCTCGTCCAGCACCGCCTCGCCAGTCCGCCCCGGCGCGACCGAAGGCACCTTGGGCGGTTCCTTGCTGTCGGACCTTAAAATCGTCGGGTAGCCCCGGACATTGATGGATTCCATTACACCGCCCTTAATCGACTGACAAAGCGCGATTTTGAACCGGTTGGGTAGAGGAAGGCAAAAGCCGCAGACTCGGCCAACCTCTCCGCAGCTCTTTTTCCAGATACCGCTTACCGCCGGGCCCGGCTCAGCGTCTGGTCTATGGCTCCGATGATTTGGTCTCCGGCATCCGACAACGATCCCGCCCGTCCTCCCAATTGGGCGGCCGGCACCGACACGATCTCCAGCGGGTGAAGAACAACATCGACGTCTTCGTTGGTGAAGGCTGGATTGAAACACGGATCTGGAACCGCGCCGCGCCGCGCCGCGCCGAGCCGGTCCTGACGCACCAGCGGCACCACGACCCGGCGCCGGTAATCGTCGAACAGCGACGACTGGACAATCACCACGAACGGAATGGCATCCCGGTGCGGGTCGGTATTTCGGTGGACATCGAATTGCGGCATCAGAGCGTCGAATGCTCGTCGGCAAAAGAACCGTGTTTTTCCTCGAAGGCGTTCCACAAGGCAACGGTCGCATCGACGCGTCGAGATTGCTCGCGCCGGCGTTGCAACTCGTGTTCGACAAATTCGGCGAGCAGAGATTCGACGACCCCGGACAGGTTCCCGGTCAACTGGCGGGCCTGTGCCACCAATTCCTCGTTGAGACTGAGATTGACCGAGTGCTTGCGAACAGGGGATGGAACGATGGTTTTCATAGAACACCTCTGAATGCGCATTTTATGGGCAATGTCGATATTGCACACCCAACCCGAAGCGCAGACCGGTCACGCCCGCCGATCCGAACTTGAGGCAACCCCCGCCTCCGCATACCATTAGCCGCCCGAATTCCCGCACTCTGCGTCGGAAGATCCGGCGAACCTCGAAGAGCCCCTATGCACAAAGCCCTGTTCAATCCCGTTCTGCGCGGTCTGGAAAAGCAGGTGCCGGCCACCGGCCTCGGCCTGTTCCGGCTCGCGTTCGGACTGGTCGCGTTCCAGGAAGTCTGTTTCCTGTATTACTTCCGCCAGCTGATCTTCGATCCGGTGCCCTACCTGGACATCGCTTCGCCCTCGGTGCATCTGTTCCTGGTACTGTGGGCGGTCGCCGCGCTGTGCCTGGCGCTGGGGTTCCACACCCGGCTCGCCGCCATCGCCAATTACCTGCTCTGGCTGGCCTTTACGGTGTTCACGCCGATGTGGAAGGACTTCGACGGCGGCTTCGACCAGCTCATGCTGGGATCGAGCCTGTTCTTGATTTTCCTGCCGTCGGAACGCGCCTGGTCGCTGGACCGGCTGCGCTTGGCCTGGCGCCATTCCACGGTAGATCGGCGCTACGCCCTGCCGCAGACGGTGCCGGTGCTGTGCTATTTCCTGCCGCTGGCGGTGTCGCTCGGGTTCATCTATTTCGATTCGGTGATCCACAAGCTGTTCGCCGAGTTCTGGCGCAACGGCTTGGGGCCCTGGCTGCCCTCCTCGCTGCCTTATTACATGTCGCCGCTGGACATGAGCTGGCTGCTCGATATCGAGCCGCTGCAGCGAGTGATCGGCTATACGATCATCGCGTTCCAGTTCGCCTTCCTGTTCCTGCTGTATTTCCGCCGCTTCCGCGTGCCCCTGATGCTGGTCGGCATGTCGCTGCACGCGGGTATCATCGTGTCGCTGAACATCTACCCGTTCGGTTTCGGCATGCTGGTGCATTATTTTCTGATGGTGCCGTTCCGTTGGTGGCGGACTCTCGCGCGAACCCTGCGCCCGGCGGAACCGGCACTGCAGGTGTTCTACGACGAACGCTGCCCGCTGTGCCTCAAGACCGTCCTCGCCGTCGAGCATTTCGACGTGTTCCGCGCCGTGGCTTTCCGCGGATTGCAGACCCATGCCGCGACGGCACCGGCGCTCAAGGACATTCCCGAACAGGACTTGCTGGGCGATCTCTACGCCGTCGACCGGACGGGACGGGCGCACTCGGGGGTGGCGACCTATGCCCGCATCTTGATCGCCATGCGCTATCCGGCGCTCATCGGACTGGCGATGCTGCTTCCGGGCTTAAACGCAATCGCCAACCGGGTCTATCGGCGCATCGCCGACAACCGGGCACGGCTGGGCTGCGACGCGTCCTGCGCACCGGCGCCAAACCGGCCGGAGCCCGACCTGGCCCAGCGCATCGCCCTGTGGGTCGGCGGCAGCCTGCGCCAGCGGGCCAACCGCATCAGCCGGATGCTGGTCGTCGTGCTGATTCTTCAGCTCAACTGCACCCTGCACTACGCCATCCTCTACCGGCTGGGCGTGGACACCAAGACCAATGAAGCCGGACAGATGCTGACGATGCTCAGCAATGCGCTGATTTCGGCCTCGCATACCTTCCTCGGTATCACCCCGCATCCGCTCTACCTGCACGACCATTTCCAGGGTTACGAGCATATCTTGGGTGTCACTTATCTCGACGCCGACGGCAAGGAACACTGGCTGCCGTTCGTCGACGAACAGGGCCGGATCGTATCGCCGAACTGGGGCCGGGTGCATTCCATGTGGGCCAACGTCGCGGTGACCAAGCACATGGATCAGCGCCGGCTCGACAAATTCGTGCGCAAGGTCACCGCCTTCTGGGGCACCCGGCTCGGGTTGGACCTGAATCGGGCCACGTTCGTCCTGAAACTCAAGACTGTGAAGGCGCCGATGGACTGGGAACAGGGCCTGCGCCAATACAATCTGGCGCAACCCTGGCAGGACGTCGGCCAGGCGATATGGCGCGAGGGCGAGATGCGGTTGGAACTGGACCGGGATCTCGGGACGCTAAGCGCGGACTGAGCGCTCAGTCCGCCGCGGCCTCCTCCGCCTCCCCGGCCTGCGGCAGCAGCCATCCCGCCTCCTGCGCCGGGATGGCCTCGACGTCCTTGAGCTTGCGGGTCAGCACGCGGGTGCGGGTCTCCGCCTTGTCGATGGAGCTGGTGGCCTCCTCCAGCTTCTTGCGGGTGTAGGCCAGGGCATCGCCGAACTTGGTGAACTCGGTCTTGACCGCTCCCAGGATGGTCCACACCTCCGAGGAGCGCTTCTCGATCGCCAGGGTCCGGAACCCCATCTGCAGGCTGTTTAGCATGGCGGCCAAGGTCGTCGGGCCGGCAACCGTCACCCGGTAATCCCGCTGCAAGACTTCGGTCAGCCCCGGCCGGCGCAGCGCCTCGGCGTACAGCCCCTCGATCGGCAGGTAGAGGATGGCGAAGTCCGTGGTGTGCGGCGGTTCCACGTATTTATCGCGGATGGTGCGGGCCTCGTTCTTCAGGCGCTGTTCCAGCGCCTTGCCGCTTACCTCGATGCCGGCATGATCTGCGCTGTCCTGCGCATCCAGCAGCTTCTGGTAATCCTCGACCGGGAACTTGGCGTCGATCGGCAGCCACACCGGCGTATCGCTGGCATCGCGCCCCGGCAGGCGGATCGCGAATTCCACCCGCTCCGCGCCGTTCGGGCGGGTCGCCACGTTCTTGCCGTATTGCTCGGGCGTCAGGATCTGCTCCAGCAAAGCGTCGAGCTGCACCTCGCCCCAGGTCCCGCGGGTCTTGACGTTGGTCAGCACCCGCTTGAGATCGCCCACACCCGAAGCAAGGCTCTGCATTTCCCCCAACCCCTTGTGCACCTGCTCCAGGCGCTCGCTGACCAGCTTGAACGATTCGCCCAGGCGCTGCTCCAAGGTATTGTGGAGCTTCTCGTCGACCGTCTGGCGCATCTGCTCCAGCTTCTGGCCGTTGTCGTTCTGCAGCGCCTGTAACCTCTCCTCGATGGTGAGGCGCAAGCGTTCGATGCTCTTTTCGTTCGCCCCGGAGAGAGCTTCGAGCTGGTTTTTCAGCAGCAGGCCGACGCTATCGAGCTGCTCCTTCTGCAGCTCGCCGAAGCGTTTCAACCCCAAGCCCATTTCCTCCCGGCCCTCACGGGCGTCCGCCTGAACCCGCAGCAGCTTTTCGTCCATCAGCAGCCGCATCCGCTCGGCCTGGTCCTGCTGCGCTGCCTGGAACCGGCCGATAGCGCCACCCAGCTCCTCACGGTTGTCGCGGGAAGCGCGGCCGATTTCGCCGCGCAACTGGATCAACTCTTCGCGCAGCGAACGCTCCAGCCGTTCCTGGGCCGACGCCAGACCCGCCATCCGCCCGCTTATCCTGAAGCACAAGAACAGGCAAAACCACAAGAGCAGAACGATTCCGGCGAGGACTGCAACGGCAACAAACGGGGCAAAATTTTCGATCAAGTACATTACCTTCCATTAATATGAAAATAGTCTAATCTAGGTAGCTAGGAGCGCGCGTCCTCGTGCCGAGCCGGCACATTGGCACTGGAACGCCCTCCCACGCTCGCGAATCCCGGACCCGCTCCAAGGCTTCGGGGCATCTTGTTGCGGCACTCAAAACAACATCGGCCACCGTCTGCACTTCCTGGCGGAGCCGAACAGGACGAGGGGGACACGAAAATGTATCCGACAGAGCATCGATTCAGACAGGGGATGGCGGCGTTTCTTGCCTTCGCCATCACCGCTTTCACCGGCCCAAGCGAAGCCAAATCACTAACCATCACGACGGCATCCTGGAATGCGGGCACGAAGTCGTTGAGCTTCGCAGGAACCAGCGAGGACCGCGCCACGGTCTCCATTGCCAACGCCGCAACCAACGCAGCCATCGCTTCGACGACCGCAAGCAAGAGCGGCACCTGGAGCAAAACGGTGTCGAGGCCCGCAACCGTGCCCTGCAGAGTGCGCGCGACATCCAAAGATTCCGCGGTGGAACAGAACGTCGCCAATGCGCCCACCAACTGCTCGAGCGGGACGGCCAACAAGCCACCGCTCGCCAACGCCGGCCCCGACCAAGCCGTTACCATCGCCCAGGGCCAGACCAGCATCGCCGTCACTCTCAATGGCAGCGGATCATCCGATCCCGACGGCAGCATCGCGGCTTACACCTGGACCGGCACGCCCGATCCCGCCGACACG
>JAQTYA010000194.1 GCA_028688525.1 Methylococcus sp.
TACAGGCGTCGCACCATCCGCGGCAGCGGCCACCGAATGGATCATGACGGCGATGAGCAGCAGGCTCACACGCCTGCCCCGCAAACCTCGGCCGGGAACAGATTTGGCTGTTGGATGCATATTCAATATTTAGGTTGGAACGCTTCGCGCGTCAGGGAAGCCGGAATCGGCACTGAAGCGGGGATCAAGGAACCGTCGCCCCCGGATCGGAGGTCGGCGCAGGAGTTGCCGGGCCGGCACCCGCGCCTTTCGCGGATGCGCAGCCTGTGCCTTTAACCGAATATCGGATTACCCAAGCAGCGAGGTCGACGCGGGAAGTTTTTCCATCGTTGCCTTCTGCCAGCGCTCCTCGATCAGTTCTTTCGCTGCCCGTTGCAGAAATTCCGGCGCCGCCCATTCGTGCACGTCGAAGTCATTCTTGATGTAGCCGTGGCTTAGCATGAAGTCCTTCCCGATCTCGACGGCGGCGAGGTTCTGGGGCGACAGGTTGGGTACCATGTCGACATCCTTGATGCCCCGGTAGGTATCCTCCACGTCCAAGTAGTACGTCTGCTTGTCGAGGATCGCCGCCGCCGCATGTTTGTGTTCGTTGGCCCAGCGCCCCACTTTAATCATGCCTTTCATAAACGCGGTGACGAGTTCGGGGTGCTGCTCGGCCATGACATCGGTGCAGGTGATGGCGGCGGGGATATTAGCGACCTGCAGGCGCCAGTCCGGATACTTGGACAAATCCTCGATTGCCGCGAACTTACCTGTTGCTTCCGAGAGCACGCTTAAGACTTTGCTTTGACTGTACATCGCATCGATGATGCCCTGTTCCAATGCGGTCTCCAGTGGCCGGAAGGCCAAGTCGTGCTTGTGATCGCGCTTCAGCCACAATTCGGATGGGTTCTCCATCGGGTCCAGCATTTCGGGCTTGTTGTACCAGTCATCCGCGTAGGGGAATTCCACGATCTCCACGTCGGCGCGGGTCATGCCGTTCATCCTGAGCATCAGCTCGATGCCCTGTTCCTCCTGGATGCGCCACCAGTCGGTCTTGATGGTGTTCAGGCTTTTCGAGAGGCCGATCTTCTTTCCCTTCAGGTCGCTCAGGCGGTAGATGTCGTCCTTGGCGCGCACCAACAGGACACCGCCTTCGTGTGGCACGTGCGTCACGCCTAGGAGTCTGGTCCGGCGGATATCCGCGTGAACGTGGACGGGCGGGAATAGACCGCCGAAGCGGATAAGGTTGTCGAGATTATGGATATAGTGCGGATACCAATCGTTGCCGCGGACGGAACGCAAGAAGGCGTATTTAACGCCGATCTTCTTGTACTCTTCCCGGGTCCAACCCAGTTCCTGGTCTACATTGCTGGCGGACACGAGGGGACAATTGGTGTAGTACACCTCATTCCAGTCCAACGGTACCGTGTTGAGTTTCGTAGCTTCGTTAGTCATATGGGTTTTTCCGTTCATGGTTTGATCGTCCCCGGACCGGCGGGACGGTGGTTTTTTAGCCCGGCCCGGCCGGCCGGCGTGCCTCATTTTCTCGGTCACAATCTCCGGGCTTGGAGCGTGCGGCGCGCCAACTCGGCATTGATACTGGACACGGCATCGAATTGGCTCAGATGAACCTTGCCGGTCAGCGCCTCCAAAAAATGTGTCCCTTTCAGACGGTCCATGATCGGGCCTTTCACCTCGGACAAATGGAACCTGATCCCGCCGTCCTTGAGCCGGCGATTGATCGTTTCTAGGCTCTCCAGCGCCGAGGCATCGATCACGTTCACCGCGGGGCATTCGAGGATGACGTGCCGAATAGCCGAATTGGCCGCGACCGCTTCATGGATAAATTCTTCGATGAAGCGGGCATTCGGGAAATAGAGGCTTTCATCCACTCGCAGCGAAAGAATCTCCGGATCGGTCACCACGGTGTGGCGTGCCACGTTGCGGAAATGCGCAGTCCCCGGGAGTTGTCCTACCACCGCGATATGGGGCCTAGACGAGGCATAAAGGTGGAGGAAGATCGCGAGCCCCACACCGACCACCAACCCGGCTTCGACGCCTTCCGCCCAGGTTGCGAGAATCGTCGCCGCCATCGCCGCGAAATCGGCCTTGGAATACGCCCAGGTACGCTTGAGCGCGCCGATATCCACCAACGAAAGCACCGCGACGATGATGGTGGCGGCCAGAGTCGCATTCGGGAGAAAGTACAGCAGCGGAGTGAGGAACAGCGTCGCGAGCGCAATGCCGGCGGCCGTGAACGCCCCGGCGGCGGGGGTCTCGGCACCAGCTTCGAAATTCACCACCGAGCGCGCGAAGCCGCCGGTAACAGGGAACCCGCCCGACACGGCCGCGCCGACGTTCGCCATGCCGAGCGCGACCAGTTCCTGATCGGGGTCCACTCGCTGGCGGCGCTTGGCCGCTAGCGTCAGAGCGACCGAGATCGATTCCACATAGCCCACGATGGATATTAGAAGTGCGGGGACGAGCATCTTGGTCCAAAGCGCCGGATCCAGTGGCGGCAAGGCGAGACGAGGCAGGCCCTGCGGCACGGCGCCGACGATACGGACTCCGTGCGCGGCAAGCCCGAAGCCCCAAACGACCGAAGTGGTCGTCACGATAGCCGCCGCAGGACCTGCCTTCGCCAGGATGTCCGCCGCCCGTTCGCCGACCCCTAAACCGCGCAGCAGCGGCTTGAGGCTGTGGCGCACCCAAAACAGAAAAACGAGCGAGGCTAGGCCAATCGCCGCGGTGTAGGGATGGGTCTCGCCGAGGTTGCGCGCTAGAGAGACGAACACGTCCAAGAAGCTATGGCCATCCGCCCGGATACCGAGAAGGGGCGCGCACTGGCTTGCCGCGATTTGGATGGCCGAAGCCGTGATGAAGCCCGAGATGACCGGGTGACTGAGGAAGTTAGCGAGGAATCCCAACCGCAGCAGCCCCATGACGAGGAGCAGCAGCCCCGAGATCAGCGCGAGCGCGATGGCCGCCCCCAGGTACTCCGGGGAGCCCTGGGCCGCAATCGTTTCAGCCGCGGCCGCGGTCATGAGGCTGGACACCGCCACGGGACCGACCGCCAGCGTGCGCGACGTTCCGAAAACCGCGTAGATCACCAGCGGCGCCATCGAGGCATACAGCCCGACCTGCGCCGGCAGCCCCGCCAGCAGCGCGTAAGCAAGCGATTGCGGAATCAGCATGACTGTGACAATCGCCGCCACAATCAGGTCGTTGAGCAGCGTCCGGGACGAGTATTCGCGCCCCCAAGCCAGGATCGGGAAATAGCGGCGCAGCAGGCCGTGGACGGTTTGAGTCCTATCCGAACCCCTTGTCCGCTTGCTTTGTCCGCTCACCGTTCGGCTCTACCATGGAAAAACAACGCCCATATTTTTCCCTCGCCTAAAACCCTCCCTAGCTCCCTGAAAGCGAAAAAGGGGAGAAAAGCTACCAATACGACCAGGCACCCGGCCAGCAATTCATGCGATCCCTGCCCGAAGAAGTCAGCGAAGGCTTCCGTAACTTCCCTACCGTGCCAAAGCCCCTTGATGACATGCTCGATGACGTTAAATATCCCGACAAAGATGCCGAAGACCACCGTCTTTAACAGAGTGGAATAAATTACTAAGCTTCTCGAAAGTAGAGTCACCTAATGATGTATTGGCATTCAGGCTGGCGAAAGAATGACTTCACCAGCTCGGGTAATTTCTGAATGCGGCGCAACGCTCCGAGGGCTAATCGCTTCA
>JAQTYA010000081.1 GCA_028688525.1 Methylococcus sp.
CCAGTACAGGCCGTGCCGTTCCAGGGTGCGGAGGATGTAGCCGGCATGGGCCGGGCTGCAGCGCAGCCGGGCGACGTCGTCGATGCGGACCAGCCAGATACCGCCGCGGCTTCGGGCTTCGCAATAGCTGACGAGCGCGGTATAGAGCGAGCCTAGATGTAGAGGGCCGGTCGGGGAGGGCGCGAATCGCCCCCGGTAGGGGGCGGTCGGAGGGCTGGGGTTCAAACCCGGTAGGGCGTTCCGTCAGCCGAGCTGGCGCTCGCGGATTTCGTCCAAGGTTTTGCAGTCGATGCACTGAGTAGCGGTCGGGCGAGCTTCGAGCCGGCGCAGGCCGATTTCTACCCCGCAGGTCTCGCAATAGCCGTACTCGCCGCGCTCGAGGTTTTCCAAGGCTTCCTCGATCTTCTTGATCAGCTTCCGTTCGCGGTCGCGGGTCCGCAGTTCCAGGCTGAATTCGGACTCCTGGGTGGCGCGGTCGTTCGGATCGGGGAAGTTTGCCGCTTCGTCTTTCATGTGGTGGACGGTGCGGTCGACCTCTACCATCAGTTCGGACTTCCAGTTCTGGAGTATCCGGCGAAAGTGAGCGACCTGCCCCGGGCTCATGTACTCCTCGCCCTCGACGAGATCATAGGGCGCAAAGCTAAACGGGGTTTCGGGGGCTTTGACGTTGGACATCCACTAGCTCCTTGGCCGTATCGGATTAAATCGGCAATTCATAACAGAATGCGCAGGGTCATGCAAGAATTCATTGTGTACCCGATGAACTTGCGCGTCAGTGCGGCGGAAAAATGGGTCAGGAGGGCGGTCGCCCTCCGGATTGCCGGCGATCAGGGCGTAACGGTAACGACGGTCGCTTTCTCGATTACGATGGCTTTCTGCGGCACGTCGGTGGGGAAAGGGCCGCCCGAGCCGGTAGGAACTTTCGCCATTTCGTCAACTACTTCCATGCCTTTCACGACTTCGCCGAACACGGCGTAGCCCCAGCCCTGCGGCGTCGGGCTTTTGTAGTTGAGGAAGTTGTTGTCGGTGTAGTTGATGAAAAACTGAGCGGTGGCCGAATTGGGATCTGGCGTGCGAGCCATGGCGATGGTGCCACGCTTGTTGGTCAGCCCGTTATTGGCTTCGTTCTGGATCGGCGCATGGGTGCTCTTCTGCTGGTAATCCTGCGAGAAGCCGCCGCCCTGGGCCATGAAGCCCGGAATCACCCGGTGGAAAATGGTGCCGTCGTAAAAGCCTTCCTTGACGTAGGTCAGGAAATTCGCGGTGCTGACGGGAGCCTTTGCGGCATCGAGGCGAATCACGATATCGCCCATATTGGTGTGGAGCTGAACTTGGGTCGCTGGGGTGGTCATTGTCTTGGCTTTTGAAGTTTCTTTGGCAACGGAAGTGAGGGGCGCCAGCGCGGAAAGCAATACGGCGGCGAAAGCTAAGCGGCGCATGGGAGGTGTGCTGAGCATCGGTAGTCCCTGGATGAGTACGTCGATAATGTTCGGGCCGGCGAGAGCCCCGGCGCGGGCGGTATTGTATAGACAAATGCACGGGGATTCGACTGTCCGCGCGGTCACTTCATGGCTCTGGGCTGTGGCATCGGAGGACGCTGCAAAGGAACACTGCATCGGAACTGTCACATTAAATTTCGATTTATGGAGTAGATTCGATTTTCGCACCGATATCTGAGATGGGGTAGTCTCCTTCTCCTTCTCCTTCTCCGTCTCCGTCTCCGTCTCCGTCTCCTTCTCCTTCTCCGTCTCCGTCTCCTTCTCCTTCTCCTTCTCCTTCTCCTATATCTGCGGTGTGCAATTTATTTGGCATATTTAAAGATAAGGAAACATGATGAAAAAAATGCAAAGCAAAATGTTGGTTTCAGCGGTAATCACGCTATTGATGGGCTCCGGAGGTGCGGTAGCCGGAGGCTCTGGTAACGCGAGGAAGCTGGTCGTGATGCTGAAAGGCGATGTCGAGAGCAATGAGCCGCATCAAATCGATTCGGCAGTGTTGAATCGGTTCCAGGCGGAGACCGGCGTTCTGTTGAAATGGACTGGGAATACTCGCACCAACGCACAGTTATTGCAGTTGCCCGCAGAGACCTTACTGTCGGATGCCGAAGCGATAGCCAAGAGAATCGGCGCTAAAAACGGGGTGTTGTGGACGGATGTCAGAGAAGGCAGTGAGACGGCGGCGCCTTCCGCATTGGCCACCCAAGCTGGCGATGAGAAAGCTTCCATCGACGAATTCATCATCAAGTTGAAAGCTGCAGACATCGCTGCGGGCTCGAAAGCCCAAACGGTCGATCAGTTCTCGGCCGCGGCCGGAGTCGCATTCGCGGCGACAAACGAGCTGGTCGGAGAAGCCAGGGTTTACCGTCTGGCCCACGCCGTAACGGCGGCCCAGGCGGCGGATATCGAGCGGCATCTGGAGGCGTTGCCCGAGGTACGATACGCCGACGCAGTGAAGATGGCTAAAGCCATGATGGAGACGGAGGCTGTGCCGGTAACGCCGGATGATGAGTTTTTCTATGATCAATGGTATTTGAAAAGCGGGGTCGGAGCCGCTGCTGGATCGGCAAACGTACAGGCCGCGTGGTCGCTTACCACGGGCTCGCCGGATGTGACCGTGGCGGTCGTGGATTCGGGTATTTTGTTTCGCCCCCCCCACCCTGATTTGGAGAGCAAATTAAGCTATAAGGACGCTAGTCAGAGGGTCATCGACGGCTGGGATATGATCTCGAATCCCCAAATGGCCCGGGATGGCAATCCCCGCGATAAAAATCCCAAGAACGAAGGAGACTGGTGTAACAAAAAAATACAGGAAGCTCGTGGCATGGCAGCCATGTCGCTGGCCTCATCGGTGCAGCTACCAACAACAAAATCGGCATTGCCGGAGTGGATTGGTCGGCGATCATCGAGCCCGTCCGTGTTCTGGGGGCATGCGGAGGAACAGGCAAAGACATTCTTTCGGGCATTTACTGGGCGGCGGGTAAGAGACAGAGCGGCACCAAGAGCAACACTAAACCGGCTAATGTGATTAATCTGAGCCTCGGAATACCGAAGGGAGGGGCTTGTCCGGATAGCTACCAACAAGGCATTAACCATGCCCTGGAGCAGGGAATTACAGTGGTCGTCGCTGCAGGGAATGACGCTGAGAACATCTCTAATACCTACCCAGCGAATTGCCAGGGTGTTATTACGGTAAGCGCAGTGAGTTCTGACGGGGATTGGTCGAATTTCGGGATTCAAGAGGGGATACAGACGGGAAGTAATTTTGGTGCAGAGATTACCGTTGCAGCTCCCGGTGGCGGCTATATAGAAGGGCAAACTGCGCTAGTGCAGGTTAGATCAACGCTCAATGATAGTCAGAAGCGACCTTCTCCAGATGGGATGGGGTATAGAATGGAAGTAGGAACGAGCCAGGCTACGCCTATTGTTTCTGGAACCGTGTCTTTGATGCTTTCAATGGATACCAATAAAAAACTGAATCCACAGAAAATCAAGGACATCCTAATGACGACCGCCAAGCCGTTCCCGGCGGGCCGTTGCACTAGCGATCTTAAGGGGCTGTGCGGCGCCGGTATCGTCGATGCCTATGCAGCGGTGAAGGCTGTGCAGGCACTCTAGTAATATCTTTGATGTAGTGGATGCTGCGGCCGCAGCATGCTGGGCTTGGAACGGTATTTACATGTCTGAGGATGCTTATGAAATATCATGTTGGATCGGTGTTGTATAGAAATCCCCTGCTGCGCTATTTGCTGACGAGCATTATGTTGTTGCTTTCTTGTTCCGAAGGCGCAGCCGAAAATTGGGATTGGTATCAGAACGTCGTCTATCAAGAAAGCCATGATCCAGGCGTGGTTTTACTGAAGGATGGGCGTGAATTTCAAGTCATTGATTGGGGTTCGCAATATAGCAATCTTGACACATGGAAAGCGGGTCAGTCTGTGCTTTTGGCGTATAAGTCAGCGATCGGTGCTGTTATTTATGCTCAGGATTCGGGTAAATCAGTTCCCGTGTGGCCTGTGGCTGGGGGGAAACACCCTATTGATTTAATGACGACGCAGTGTCTTGAAAAAGCTCAGTCAACGTCATCAATGTCAGACTGTTACCATGCGGGATATGGGCGTTGGGATGGTGAGTTAAATCGCGTATACAATGCGCTCGTCGCCAGTCTCGTAAAAAATAAAACGAAGGAGGCGGTGGATGTGCTTAAGGATGCGCAGAGAGAGTGGCTTAAGTTTAGGGACGCACAATTGAAAGCAATAACTGCTATTTCTAATCGTTATGGTGGTACCCAAAGTAAGGTCACCGCCAGTATGAGTGCTAATGATATTTTGATCGAACAAGTCCATCGACTCAATGACCTGTTGCTGTTGTCGTTTGACGGGCCGGATGACGTGTAGGGCTATTTACCCGGGGTGAGTAATGCTCTGGAGTGTTGCCCGCAGCGATGCACGCACCGGGAAATCCACTTACGGCTGCGGGTTTGGTCACTGCTCTTCCTTAATTTGCCCGCCGCAGCCGAGAAAGCAATCGCGGTAATTGGACTGGCATCTCCAGTTGGAGGTGCTGCTGTAGGAGCAGCTCTGCGGCCGTGTGCATGGATCGGCGAAGTTGTAGCTCCGGCATTGCCGTTGTCATCCCATGCCGTACAACGGTCTTCCGCGGAGCTGGAGCGATTCTGCTGTTCGCATTGCTGATAATCGCGCATCTGCCGGTTGTATTCATTCTGGCACTGGCTGTTGGCCAGACGGTCGGCAGCGGCGTTGATGGATTCGCATTGCTGTTTTCCGCTCATGCATTGAGCGACGCAGCTCCGTCCTTCCGCCGATTGCGGGCCGGTCCAGATTTCGTGGGCGCAGCCGGAGATCAGGACGGCAACAAACAGAACAGTTGCGATCTTATACATGAGGTCATCTGCAAAGGTCGAGAATCGGCTGTCGAGAAGCCGCGGCGTTACGGGGCAGTCGATGCCACCGAAGTCGGTCCTTCAGGCAGAGCTTCGTGGACGCGGGCCAACAGGGTGCTGACGGCGCCGTCGCTGAGATCGAGCGCGAGCTGCGGGAACAGGCCGAGGACGATCACCCACAAGACTAGGGTACCGGCGACTAGCAGTTCGCGCGGCCGCAAATCGAGTTCGCCGGCGGCGGCGCTCAGCTTGTCCGGTCCCAGGAAGGCGCGCCGGAAATAGCCCAAGACATAAGCGGCGCCGACGACGCCGCTCAGCAGCGCCGCGAGGCCGTATCCCGCGTGCTGGCGCAAGAGCCCGATCAGGAGCAGATGTTCGGCGGCGAAGCCGCTGGTGCCGGGGACGCCGAGGCTGGCCAGTCCGAGGATGAAAAACAGCGCGCTGAGCAGCGGCATCGGCTTCGCCAGTCCGCCCAGCTGCTCGATTTCGGTCGAGCCGAGCCGGTGCTGGACGAAACCTGCGACGAGGAACAACCCGCCTGCCACGATGCTGAAGTTGGCGAGCTGGAACAACGCGCCTTGCAGGGCTTGAAAGTTCAGGGCGCCGATGCCGGCGATGACCAGGCCGACATGGCTGACGCTGGAAAAAGCCAGCAGCCGGCGCAGATTGGTTTGCCGCATCGCTACGACGGCGCCGTAGACCGCGGTGAGGATGCCTAGGGCGGTCACCAGCCCGCGGTATTCCAGCGCAGCCTGAGGGCTCAGGGGCACGGCGAAGCGAACGATGCCGAAGGCGCCGAGTTTCAGCCCGGCCAGCCAGGCGGTGAGCCCGGTCGGGCCTTCCATGGCCAGGGTGGGCAGCCAGCCGTGAAACGGGAACAGCGGGGCCTTGACCGCGAAAGCCAGCAGCAGCAGCAGGAACACCGCGGTAGGCAGGCTGCCGTTGAGCGGGGTATCCAGCAGGGCCAGATAGTCGAAACTCAGGCCGGCGGGGGCCGGAACGCCGAGGAAATAGGCGTGATTCAGGGCTAGCAGCAGGATGGCGAACAGCAAAGGGATGCCGCCCGCCAGCATGAACAAAGCGTATTTGACGGCCGCATAGCGGCGCTGCGGGCCGATGCCGGAAAAACCGGCGAGGATGTAGACCGGAACGATCGTCAGCTCCCAGAACAGGAAGAACAGCATCAGATCGGTGGCGCAGAAGACCCCGACGGTCGCTCCCTCCAGCGCCAGGATCATGCTGAAGTACAGCCGCACCCGTGTTTGTACCGCGGTCCAGGAGGCGACGATCACCGCTAGGTTCAGCACGGCGCCGAGGAACGGAAACAGCACCGAGACGCCGTCCACACCGAGTTGGTAATGCACATTCAACGAAGGAATCCAGGCGCGGCGCTCGGCGAACTGCAGGCTCGGGTCGACCGGGTCGAAGCCCCACAGCAGCGCAGCGCTCAGCAGCAGTTCCAGCACGGCGGCGGCGAGCGCCAACATCCGCCCGGCTTCCGGTTTAGGCACGAAGGCCATCGACAGGCTGGCTGCGAACGGTAGGCCGATCAGAAGGCTGAGTAGGGGCAAGTCATCGACGGTCAAGGTGTGTTCCATGCGGGTCAGGAGGCGTGGCTAGGCAGGCGCGGCGAGGCCGGCGCTGCTGCGGACGGCGGGGTATGCACTTGCGCTAACCGGGCCAGCGCTTGGTGGGCGAGATGAATCCACGGCGCAGTGTAGAAGCCTACGCCTAGCAGTACCAGGCACAGCGAGACGATCAGGGCGTGTTCGCGCCAGTCGAGCGGCGGCCAGTTGCGGTAAGGGTGGGACGAGCGGCGATGGGCGAGAAACATGCGCTGGAACGCCCACAGCAGGAAACCGGCGGCCAGCACGTTGCCGACGGCGACCGCGATCGCCGTGCCCAGGCCGCGGTTCTCGATCAGCCCCTCCAGCAGCAGATGAGCGGCGTCGAAGCCCGGCGTGCCCGGCATGGCGACGGTGCTCAAGGCGGCGATCAGGAACAGCAGGCCCGGTCCCGGCAGCGGGTCGAACAGCCCGCCCAGGCGAGGCAGCAGCAGCGTGCCGGTGCGGCGCTGCAGCAGGTCGGCGATGAAAAAAAGTCCTGCACTCGCCGCTCCGAAGTTGAAGGCGAGCAGCAGGGTGCCGCTCAATCCTTCGAGGTTCAGGGCGAACACTCCGGCGACCAGCATGCCGGTCTGGCTGACCGTGGCGAAGGCCATGAGCCGCCGGAAATTGAGCTGCATCAGCGCGAGCACCGCGCCGTAGAACATGCCGGCCAGGGCCAGACCGAGTACCCATGCGGTCCATTCGTGCACGGCGTTGGGCAGCAGCGGCAGGACGAAGCGCAACAGGCCGTAGATGCCGATCTTCACCCCGGCCAGGAGGGCTAAGGCGGTGGCCGGGGCCCCCCGTTCTGCGACGATGGGCAGCCAGCCGTGCAGCGGGAATTGCGCCAGGCGCACCGAGAAGCCATAGAACAGCAGCAGGAACGCCAGGGATTCGAGCGTGCCCGAAGGCGGAGCGGCCAGGAGCGCCGCGAGGTCGAACGACCAGGCGCCGGTGGCGCTCGCATGCCCCAGCCCCAGCAGCAGGATGCCGCTACCTAGCAGCGCCACACCCAGCCCGGCGAAGCGCAGGTACACGCGCCGGGCTGCGCCGGCGGCGTCTCCGCTGCCCCAGCGTCCGAGGATCAGGGCGGTCGGCCATAGCTCCAGGCAGGCCGCGATCCAGAATTGGGCCAGGTCCAGGGCGAGCAACATGCCCATGGCCGTAGCTTCGGAGGCCAGCACGGTCGCTACGAACAGGCCGGCAGGCACTCCCCTGCCGACATCGCGGAACAACAAGATCAACACCGTCAACAAGGCGGTCAGGAGCACGAACCCTAGGCTGATGCCGTCGACGCCGAGGTGGTAATTCAAGACTGCCAGAAAAACTGCGCGCTCGGTGAACTGGAAATCGGCGGAGCCCGCGTCGAACCGGCTCAGCAGGAACAGGGCCACCCCGAACTCCGCAATGGCGCCGGCTAAGCCGATCGCCCAGGCCAAGCCGCCGCGTCCGGCTCTCAGTGCTCCCAGCATGAACAACAGAGGTAGGCCGATCAGGGTGCTGAGTACCGGAAAGCCGGTGAGTTCGGACCAGGGTATTTCGCCCATCATGGAATTGGTCTCATCCGATGGCAAACAGAGAAACCAGCAGCACCAAGCACAGGTAGCGCGGTTGGGCGAGCAGGGTTTCGAGCCGCTGCAGGGAGTGTCCGAAGCGCCGGCCCTCCCGCCACAGGTCGAGGCCGATGCCCTGCAGTACCCAGCGTTCCTCGAACCAGTGCAAGGCGCCGGCGGTGTTGGACACGATCCAGGCGGGCAAGCCGCCGATTCCTTGGCTCGCCTCGGCGCCCAGCGGTACCCCGACGCGCTGTTCTTCCCAGTTGGCGAGTGCGGCCAATGCCTGGACTGCCGGGGCAGGAGCGTCGACGACGCGGTCCAGGACCTGGCGTTCGAAGGCATTGAAGTCGTCGGCCAGCCGTTGCACCGGCAGGACGGCGGCGCGGTCGCCCAGGGCCTCCAGCCAGAACCGGTTCAGCGAGGCGGCGTACAGCGTCCGGCTGCCGGCGAGCCAAGCCGGCACCGGCCTAGACGGCAAGCCGGAAATCGCGTGCATCAGCGCCGGCGCGGTAAGGAACTGGTAGCCGCGAACGATGGCGTGCGCGAACAAATGCCAAGTCGCAAGCTGCCAGAATCCGAGGCCGCAGGCTAGGAACATCAGCCCGACCTGGGCCAGGGTAGAAAATACCAGGGCGGATTTCACGTCGGTCTGGCTCAGGCCGGACAGATAGCCGTAGAGCGCGGTCAGCAGGCCAGCGGCGGCCATCAGCGCCGAAGCCGCCGGGGCTTGCGCGAACAAGGGCTCCAGCCGCAGTACCAGATAGACGCCGGCATGGATCATCAGCGCGCCGTAGAAAATCGCGCTGGAAGGCGTCGGCCCTTCCATGGCGCGGGACAGCCAGGGCGCGAACGGCACCTGGGCGGACTTGGCGCAGGCGGCGAGCAGGAAGCAGGCGGCGACCAAGTTCCGCTGCTCCGGCGCCTGCAATGCCAGTCCGGCCAGCAGCTTCGGCCATTCCAGCTGGCCGGTCCAGGCGAAGCTCAAGGCAATCGCCAGGATGAAGCCGGCGTCGCCGATGCGGTTGGTGACGAAGGCGCGGGTGGCGTTTCCGGCCGCGACCGGGCGGTCGTAGGCATAAGCGATCAGGAGATAAGAGCAAACCCCGGCCAGCTCCCAGCCGCAAAACGTCAGCACCGGGTTCCCGGCCAGCACGAGCAACTGCATCGCCCCGGCGAACAGACAAAGCACCAGGAAAAACCGGTGGAAGCCGCGCTCCCGGTGCATGTAGTTGGCCGAGAAACGCGCGACCAGATAAGCCATCAGTGCCACGAGCGCGGACAGCGACAGGCTCAGGCGATCGAGCTGGAAGCTCAGGAGCACGCGGTAATCGGCGCTGGCCAGCCAGGCGCCCAGCACCGTCCGGACATCGAGCGAGCTGGCCAAGCTCAGCCCCAGGAGCAGCGAGGCCAGCAGGCCCGACGCTCCCAGCGCCGCCCGCGCCAGGCGGGCGCTCAGGCATTCGCAGGACTCGCCGTCCAATCGCCCGGAAGCGATGCCTGCGCCGATGCCGAGGCCGGCCGCGGCGGGCAGCAAGGGGACGAACAGGACGGCTTTTTCCAGCAGGGCCATACGGGGCGTCAGACGGCGATCAGGGCGGGCGGCAAGGGGTCGCGGTGGCCTTCGAACCAGTCGATCGAGCGTTCGTACACGGGCATATCGGCCGCGGCGCCGGTCCAAGGCGTGAATCCCCGCTCCGGATCGAACACCGAAATCGTGCTGTGTTCCGGGTGGATCGATGAGAGCAGTATCCAGCCGTTGCCGACCAATTCCCGGATCGGCGGCTGCCGCAGGTAGATCGCAGCCAGGATTTCGGGCGTCTGCTCCACCACGATCTGCAGCCGCATGGCTTCGTGGACCTCGGCCATCTGCCGAGGCAGGCCGGTGCGCAAATCGCTGGCCGCGCCTTCCATGATGCCGAACAGCCCGGTCACGTTGTGGGGCACCTTGGAACCGCAACCGTAGCGTTCGTTGTTCACGGTAGAAAAATAGTATTCGAGGTTGATGCCGGCGCCCACCGGGCCCGCGGCAAGCAGGATGCCCTCCAGGATGCGCCCTTCCGGGTCGCGGGTCGGGTCGTAGGAAATCAGGAACACCCGCCGGTCCAGGAACAGGCCGCGGCTGATCGAGCGCCGGCCGATGAAAGCTGCGGCGATGGTGGCGTGCCCGAGCTCTGGCCGCGCCTGGCTGAAATCGGTCGAGCGCCCGGCGACATGGCGCAGCGCCCGCCCGGGCGAGGGTTGTCTTGGCGCCGAGGCGAAACGGCGGCAGCGCTCCTGCGCCGAAAGCCGGCGGGCCTCGTCCAGTTGTTGCGCGAACGCATGCCAGCCGATGCGGTTCAAGGCCGGGATGTCCTGAGCGTCTAACCAGGCGATCTCCTCGTTGCAGGTGTTGTGTTCGGCACCGACGAACCAGGTGTCGTCCGGAATCGGCAACCCCCGCTGCGCCAGCCTGGCCCGGACTTCGGGCCGGTTCGCCATGGCCGCGAACACACGTGCGTTGGGGCCGCCGTGGCGACCGCTGCAGGCGCCGCAATCGTAGGCGGCGAGATGCGGATTGTTCCGGCTGATCGAACCGTGCCCCATCAGGACGACGATGGGGGCAAAACCGTCGGTGAGGCCGATGTTCAGCAGAAAGGCAGCCACCCGATCCGCCTGCTCGGCGTCGGTCAGGCCTTGCCGAGGTTGCTCCGGGCTGGCCGGGCGCGCATCGTCCGCAGCATTCAGCATCAGTGCCGTCGGCACCTCGGGCAGCCAGGCGTCAGCAATCCGCTTCGATAGTTTTGCTTCGCAGCGCGGCCATAGGATTTTGCCGATCAAGCCGGCCAGCACGCCCGGCGCCAGCAGATCGATCAGCAACTGCGAACTGAGCAGGTTGCGTCGGATCTCCTGGTTGAATATCCGGCCCAGAAACCGCGCTACGCCCCGGCGGTGGTCGTGCAGTTGCCGGGCTGCTTCCTCGCCGGGGAGCGGAATTTCCCGTACTTCGTGGGCAGGGGTGACGACGATCGGACACAGGGCCGTGGGTTCGGCGTCGTCCAGGTCCCGCCAGTGCATGGGGATGCCGAAAAAGCCGGCGGCGCCCAGGGTCTCGACGGCTGGGTTCAGCTCTTCCAGATGGCGGCGTATACCTTCTTCCCTGTCGTCCATGCAGAACACGATCTGCGCCTCGGGACGTTCATCGCGGGTCGCCCAGCGTCCGCGCCCGTGATTGTTCACCAGAGCGTTGAACAGGGGCTCCCTGTAATGGCGTTCGTAGGCGCACAGCCAGAGATAGCCGCGTCTGCCGGATGTCAGCTCGTCCAGGGCGCCGAGCAGCCGATCGATTTCCTCCGACGGGAATGCCCGGATATCGTTGGCCGAAAGGCCCAGGTGCTGGGCCAGCTTGAACAACCGCCAGCCGCTGCGGTAAATGCTGCGGCCGTCTGTCCGATCGGCCGCAGGCGTGTGGCGCCAGGTGAATATCATGTCGGCGGCGATGCGCCAGGGCTTCTTGTCGACGCGCTCGCTGCCGGCGCGCTGAACCAGATCGGCACATACGGCGGTCAGGAATTCCGGCAGCTCATTGCGGTACAACGCATGGCGCACGACGAACTCGGAAAGGTGGTGCTCGAAGTAATGGCCCAGTTCGCCGATGTTGCCCGCGATGCCCCAAGTTTCGGCGCAGAGTTGCTGGATGTAGCGGCGGTCCAGGATCAAACGGACCGCCAGATAATCCATCAGGCTGGCGGGCGCGGCGCGGTTGGCCCGGTAGGCTGGGCGGTGGGCGCGCCAATTCATCATGCCCGACCAGCCCGGCAGTTCCAGCGCCAGGCGCTCCAAATAGCCCTCCCAGTACGGAGCGGGAATGCCCCGCTGTTCGAGTTCCGCGATAACGGCTCCGGCCGCATTGTCCGGCAGATCGTCCAAGTCGTCGCGGTCCAGCGGAACCTCGCCCATGCCGCGCTCGGCGCCGTGCCGCATCGCCTGCTTCCAGGCTGCGTAGAATCCCAGGTTCCGGTCCGGTGCATGCCAAGCGGCCAGCCCTTCGTCGAGATGCGAGGCGCAATGGCGGATGAGCAGGGGCCTGACCCGCTCAAGTACGTCCTGGCCGGTCAGCGTCAGAATGAAGCCGCGTAGGGTCCGCTCCCGGCCCACCGCGTCGATCTCGCTGGCGAGCAGGGCACGCGCCTCCTGGCGCATGGCGCGGTGCAGCACGGACAGCTCGCCCCCGGCGGAACCGGCCTCGGTTTCGGCGTACAGCGCCTCGGCCTGGGCGACGGCCCGCTCCATCAGATCTTCCGGATGCAGCGCGGCGTCCCGGTTCAGGCCGAGTCTTTCCAGACAGGCCTCCCATAAGTCCCGGACCAGACCGGTCATGGCTACGCTTTCGTCTTGCCCCCGCTTGGCCGAGTCCATGAGGCGGCGACGGGCGGCGGGGGAGACTTCCGGATCGAAGCGGTCGAGCACCTTGAGTTCTTCAACCCGCCAGGTGAAGCGCCCTGGCTCTGCGGGGCTCAAGTCTGCGGTCAGCAGCAAGCGGTGGATTTGGCGCCGGGTAATGGGCTCGCCTCCGGCCACGGCTACGACTTCATCCGCGTGCAGTGCCAGATGCTGGTCGAGCGCTGCTTCGATGTCGGCGTCGGAGATGCGGCCACTCTTGTGTAGAGCCCGGAATTCGCTCTCTGGCAGATAGCCGCGGTTGCCGGTGAGGCGCTCGGCCTCCTCCAGCGCGGCTTCGAAGGGCAGGTGCTGGAAGCCGTGCAGTGTGTTGTGGTGGACGAAATCCCGGAGCGGCGCCTGGCCGGGCAGCACGTGTTCCATGCGGGCCACGGCTTCGGCTAAGCGAGTCTTGATCTGGGTTGCTTCGGAATCGGTCGCGCGTTCCATTTCGGATCACAGGGGCTCGGGAGGCAGGGCCGCCAGGAAATGGCCGATCGAGACCCGACTCAGCTCCAGCATGGCGGCAGGGGCGAGGCCGAGATAAACGATGGCGGCAGCGAGGCAGAACGCGCCGGCGAATTCCGCCGGACGCAGATCGGCGAGCCCCGCGGTCGCCGGCCTGGCCGGCCCTGCGACCAGTGCGGAGACGCTCCTCAACGCATAGGCGCCGCCGATCAGCACGCCGAAGCTGGCAGCCAGCATCCACGGACCGAAGCGCTGGAAGCCGCCGAGCATCGCGTGCAGCTCTGCGACGAAGCTGGCCGAGCCGGGTAGCCCCATGGAGGCCAGTAGGCCTAAGGTGATGAAGACCGCGAAGCGGGGCGCGGTCTGGCCCAGGGCGCCGTAATCGCCGATTTCGCGGGTATGGGTACGTTCGTACAGCAGACCGATCAAGAGGAACAGCGCGCCCGCCACCAGGCCGTGGGCGGTCATCTGCATCACCGCGCCCGTCAGGCCGACCGGGTTCAGAGCAGCGAGACCCAGCAGCACGAAGCCCATGTGGCTGACCGAGGAATAGGCAATCATCGCTTTCAGGTCGGTCTGGCGCCAAGCCAGCAGCGCGCCGTAAACAATGCCGACCAGGCCGATGGCGGCCAGCCAGGGCTGCATGAGAACTGCCGCCTCGGGCAGCAAGCCGCAGGCGCGGATCAGGCCGTAAGCGCCCATCTTCAGCAAGGCGCCGGACAGCAGGATGCTGATCGGGCTGGGCGCCTCGACATGCGCCAGCGGCAGCCAGCCGTGCAGGGGAAACACCGGCATTTTCACGCCGAAGCCGATGAGGAGGCCGAGAAAGATCAGAATCTGGCTGGCACGGGGCAGTTCGCGCGCGGCCGATTGCATCGAGTCCATCAGCGTCGAGTGCGCGGCCGACGAGGTATAGACCATCAGCAGTCCGATCAGCATGAAGACCGAGCCGCCCATGGTGTAGAGCACGAAGTTCAGGCTGGCACTGTGGCGCCGCTTACCGCCCCACTGGTCGATAAGGAAGAACAGCGGGATCAGCGTCAGTTCCCAGAATACATAGAACAGTGCCCAGTCGCGGGCGAGGAACACGCCTAGCATTCCGAATTCCAGACTGAGGAAAGCCATGTAATAGCCGCGGGGTTTGGCGCTGCCGGAAATCAGGGCGACCAGGCAGAGGAAAGCCGAGAGCAAGGCCATCGGCAGCGAAAAACCGTCGACGCCTAAGGCGTAGAAGCTGCCCATACTAGGATTCCAGGGCAGGGTTTCCCCGAATTGAATGTCCGGCGAGGCCGTGTCGAAACGGATGGCGAGAACGAGGGTCCACGCCAGACTCAGTCCGCTAAACCCAGCGGCAACGCCGCGAGCATGCCGGTGCAGGCGCCGCGGCATAAAGCCCAGCACCAGGGCGCCCAGGAGGGGGGTCCAGAGGAGGCAACTCAGGATCTTCACGACGACCGGTATCCCGCGATTTTGTCGAATGTCGTTGCTAAAGGGGGTTGCCGGCCGATCCCCGGCCACCCGTATTTCAAGGGACGGCGCCCGATTCACACGGCGGAGAAGGTTAACATGCTCTCGGAGGATGGCAAACTGCAGGGAAGCCGCTGCAGCTTGCGGGGGCTCGCTCGTTGCCGTTACTCTTCTGCGTTACTTTTGGCCTATTCACCCGTTTTGCAGTCCCCCATGATTCCGATCAAGACGAGATTCGCGCCCAGTCCGACCGGGTTAATTCACCTCGGCAATGCCCGCACCGCGCTGCTCAGCGCCCTGGGCGGCGAGGTGTTCGTGCTGCGGATCGAGGACACCGATTTAGAGCGCAGCCGCAGAGAATTCGTCGACGAATTGATCGCCGATCTGCGCTGGCTCGGGCTGGAATGGCAGGAAGGGCCCCAGTCCGCCGAGCCCGATCCGAGTTGGTTCCAATCTCGGCGCGGCGAGGTCTATGAGGATTTCTACCGCGCCCTGGAGGAAAAAGGCCTGGCGTATCCCTGCTTCTGCACGCCGGTGGAACTGGAGGTTTCACGTAAGGTGCAATTGAGTTCCGGTCGGCCGCCGCGTTATTCAGGGCGGTGCGCCTATCTCTCGGCGGACGAAATTCGCCGCAAGCGGGACGAGGGGCTGTCGCCGACTTTGCGCTTCCGGGTCCCGAAAAACCAAACGGTGGAGTTCGAGGATGAGGTGCGAGGCCCGCAGCGCTTCGCCAGCGAAGACATCGGCGATTTCATCATCCGCCGCGCCGATGGCACCCCCGCCTTTTTCTTCTGCAACGCCATCGACGATGCGCTGATGGGCATCACCAGGGTGCTGCGCGGCGAGGACCATCTCGCCAACACGCCGCGCCAGCTCATGATCCTGGCCGCGCTGGACCTGTCCGCCCCGCGCTATGCCCATATTTCGCTCATCGTCGGCGACGACGGCGCCCCCCTGTCCAAGCGCAACGGCAGCCGCAGCATCAACCAGTTGCGGGAGGAGGGCTATTTCCCCGAGGCCGTGGTCAACATGCTGGCCCGGCTTGGCCACCATTACGACAGCGAGGACATGCTCGGCATCG
>JAQTYA010000195.1 GCA_028688525.1 Methylococcus sp.
CGGTTGAATTTCGCTATGCGTTCGCTGCGGCAGCCGGAGCCGGTCTTGATGTGGCCGGCGCCGAGCGCGACGACCAGGTCGGCGATCGTGGTGTCCTCGGTTTCGCCGGATCGGTGGGACACGAAGCACTTGTAGCGGTTGGCGCGAGCCAGTTCGACCGTATCCAAGGTTTCGGTCAGGGTGCCGATCTGGTTCAATTTGATCAGCACAGCATTGGCGATCCCGGCCTCGATGCCTTCGGCCAGTATCTTCGGGTTGGTGCAGAACAAATCGTCGCCGACCAGCTCCACCTTATCTCCTAGAGTCCGGGTCAGCCGTTTCCAGCCGTCCCAGTCGTTTTCCCCTAGGCCGTCTTCCAGCAGCACGATAGGGTAGCGGCTGATCCAGGATTCCCACAGCGCGACCATTTCGTCGCTGGTCTTGGTCTCCTGAGTAGATTTGAAGAAGAGGTACTTCCCGTCGCGCCACAGCTCGCTCACCGCTGGATCCAGGCACAGCGAGATGTCCTCGCCGGGCCGGTAGCCGGCAGCGGCGATGGCTTCCAGGATGATCTCGACCGCTTCCTCGTTGGAGCGGAGATCGGGGGCGAAGCCGCCCTCATCGCCGACCCCGGTGCTCAGGCCCTTCTTGTGCAGGATGCCTTTGAGGGCGTGAAAGGTTTCGATCCCCATACGGATGGCTTCGGCGAACGAAGGCGCATTGTGGGGGGCGATCATGAACTCCTGGAAATCGACGGTGTTCTGGGCGTGTACGCCGCCGTTGATGACATTGAGGCAGGGCACCGGCAGCAGCGAGGCGTTGGCGCCGCCCAGATAGCGGTACAGCGGCAGGCCCGTGGATGCCGCTGCAGCCCTGGCGCAGGCCAGGGATACCGCGAGAATGGCGTTGGCGCCCAGCCTAGCCTTGTTGGGTGTGCCGTCCAGATCGATGAGGGTTTGGTCGATCAAGCGTTGTTCGGTGATGTCGAAACCGATCAAAGTGTCGGAAATATGGGTGTTGACGTTGTCGACGGCTTTGCGCACCCCCTTGCCGTTGTAGCGGCCGGCATCGCCGTCGCGCAACTCCGCCGCTTCCTTTTCGCCGGTAGAAGCACCTGAGGGCACGGCGGCCTCGGCGACCGTGCCGTCATCCAACGCAACCCGCGCTTTGACCGTGGGGTTGCCGCGCGAATCGAGTACTTCGTAAGCTTCAATGTCTTCGATATACATAGGGTTACGGCTCCATTAGTAAAGCGAGTGATGCAAAGAGGGTCTGCGTGTGTCTGCGTGGCTTCAGTCCGGCTTGCCGCCTTGGTCTTCATCCTCCACAAGGATTGGAACCTATCCGTCTTTCAGCGGTGTGACGCCGCCGTTATGCCGCTATCAACGCTCCGGAAGGGAAAGCTTTCGAACCCATTGTTCATAGCGGCGATCCAATGCTTGCTCGTCATCTTCCGCGGCGAGCTGGCCGGCTTGTAGGCCGATGGCGCGGGCTTCGCTTGGGCTTACTCCAAAAGTGTGACGGAAAACCCGGCTGAAGTGAGCCTCGTTGCGAAATCCGAGGTTGTAGGCAATTTCGTTGATCCGTCTCGGCCGGCCGGTCGGCTTCGTCAGTTCGACGAAGGACTGCCTCAATCGCTGCCGCTGAATGTACCGGGCGACCCCGCCGGCCGGCTGAAACAGCTTATAGAGATAGGATCGTGACACATTGAAACGGGCCGCGAGGCATTCCGAGGTCAGGTTCGGATCGGTCAGGTTAAGCTCGATATGGCGGCAGATCGTTTCGTGCAGCGCCATCCCCACTTCAGGCCTATCCTCGGCGATCTGGCCGGACCCAAAGTAGGCGCCAACCAGATCTACCAGCCCCTGGGCAATGCCCTGGGTCTCGTCTGCGCGGGTAGTTTCCGCAATGCGCCAAAGCGTTAGGAGGTGCTCGCCCAGCAAGCGGCCGCGAGCCGACTCCCGTGGTAGAACCTGACCATGAAAATTTTCGGGCGCCCCGAGATAAGGCGTCAACAGATGGCGGGGCAGCATGAGGGTCAGGTTGCGAAAGTCACTGGTCAAGGATTTCACCGGCTGGGCGAGATCGAGCAGAAACACGTCGCCGGGCCGCATGACGCTATGCCGGGAGCCCCATTGCCCCTGAGTCGTGCCATGGGTGTAGAGCTGGACGATGCAGTGATCGAGCCCGTCCAAGTTGATGAGCGGCTGCTGGCGGTGGAAAAACTGCCTGTTGCTTGCGGTTTCCACTAGAAGCGCAGCGCCGAGATGGCAGGTCGTGAGCGAGGCGGTGAACGGGGCGGCCGTCTCCTCGGGATCGCGCGCGACATCGAACACCACCGAGATGCTTTCCTTCCAGATCGTGTAACGCTCGCTCTCCGGCAAGTTGCTCAGATCGAACCGGGCGATCGGTACAGTGTCTGCGTCTGGGCTTAGATGGTCCGCCACTGTGTCAGGCTCTCCTAGGCAAAGCTTGTGTGAAGGGGCGCTGTTAGCCGCCGATCTCATGCCGGAGCATTTTCCGGCAGGAAGTGCGACTCAACAACGCTCCGGAGATTGGACGCTGAGACAAGAGATCGTGGACGGCCGGCACAGTCTCCGCATCCTAATCCGCCTATGATGTGCGGCGTCTGACAGGTAGGTGAAATTTGTAAGATTTGGATTCTACCTGAAGGAGAGCGGTTTATTCGGCGGGAGATGGCCATTATCGCCGATCGACTTTGGGAGACTGGGAGTAGAGATGAAAAAAGTATTTTTGTCGCCGATAGTTTCGGTATTGCTGGGGACGATGAATGTTTCAGGCGTCGTTGCGGATGAGCCGCTCTCGGCCCTCGTCATGTTGAAAAGCGATGTCGGGTCAATGGAGCCGGGAACGGTCGATCCGGTCGTGCTCGGCCGTTTGCAGGCGGAAGCCGGTCTGGAGTTGAAATGGGTCGGAAATACCCGAACCAACGCTAGGGTTTTGCGGCTGCCCGCGGGCTTATCGCAGGAGGAGGCGGAGTTCGCCGTCCGGCGGATAGGCGCCGTCGACGGGGTGCTGTGGGCGGCGGTCGACTCCGGGACGGCGGCGGTTCCAGCCAAGCTTGCAGTAGCAACAGCCACGGCTGTCGATGAGTTCATCATCAAGCTCAGGAATCCGGCTGATTTTGGCGCGGCGGCGGTGGACAAACTCTCAATCGCGGCCGGGGTGCGTCTTGTCCCGCAGGCTGAAACCCTAGTCGAAGCGCGTGTGTTCCGCCTAGCTCATGCGATCAGCGTAGCGGAAGCCGCAGTGATCGAACGGCGGTTGGAAGCGCTGCCGGAAGTGCGCTATGCCGATCCGGTAACGGCCATGAAGGCCAAAGCCGCGGGCGCCGCGGAACTGGTAACGCCGAACGACGAGCTCTTTCCCCAGATGTGGCATCTCCAGAGCGGTCCCGGTGCCGTAGCCGGTTCGGCCAATGTTCAAGCGGCCTGGTCCCTCACCAAAGGTTCCGCAGACGTCATGGTCGCCGTGCTGGATAGCGGCATCCTGTTTGCGCCGACTCATCCCGATCTCGAGAGCCGGCTGGAATACAAGAACGCCGAGAAAACGAGCATTGTCGGTTGGGACATGATCCGCAACGTGCAATATGCGCGTGACGGCAATCCCCGCGACAAGAAACCGAAGGACGAAGGGGATTGGGAGCCGGTAGGGTATTGCGGCAAGGAAGGCGGAAAAC
>JAQTYA010000082.1 GCA_028688525.1 Methylococcus sp.
TTGATGGCCTGCTGCCGCATCACCTGCAGGGCATGATGATCCAGGGTTCGCCCGTCCGAGTTCCGTTTGCATTTCATGGCTCCATTATATCAAATATGTGACATTACTTTGTTTAGGCTTAGTAAGCACTTCACCGAAGAAGAAGAACTAATGCTCGAGAGCAAGCTGGATGCAAGACATGTCAACATCCACCGTATGGAGCATAGATCGTTTTCCTATGACATAGCTAAAATGCGAGATTATTTATCAGCCGCGGGAAGTTTAGCCGAATTGGCGGAAAAAATAGTACGCTTTGTCACCTCCTGGCTAACTTATCATATTTTGGGCATTGATCAGGTCATGGCGGCTCAGATTTTTGCCATACAAGAAGGTGCTACACCTGAACAAGCCTATGAAGCAAAGCATTTAGTAACTTACGATGAAGCAATAGCGAGGCTAATGCTAGACTCGGTGCTGGATTTATGGCAAAGTTCAGTCCAACACTGCAATCGTCTGGAAGAAAAGCTCGCTGCTCTAGAGCAGCGAGCAAAAGGGAATGAGCATCTTGCCGCACTTGCACTACAGCACGTCAAATTGAATCCACTTTTTATCACCAACCAGCAAGGCGCTCATTTATATGCAGTACTGCCAATAAATGAATATTCCACCATCGCCCAAAGCATCAAGATTGTTTCCAGCACTTCGGAAAAGAAAAGGTGATCTACGGAACGCCGCATGGTAGGGCATTTCGAAAAATGCCGAGAGTATAGTGTATTTTTCCGCAATTGTTATCAGCATCGCCCTTCGTTGCTCCTGCTGAACGGTGCGCTTTTTTATTAACGCACCGTTTCCGGTCTTTCAGGTAACCTAATCGCTGTCGTGTCCTGTAGGCTGAAATCCATCCGATAGCGTCCTTAGAAAGGCCACAATCGCATCTTCGTCTTCATCCGACAGATTCAGATCCCCCATTTCCGTCCGGTTGACATTAGTCGCAACTTCCGGGGCAGGCCAGCAATTGATACCCGGCTTCGGCTGGGAATTTTCATCGCAACCCGACAACATATCGCGTGTGTTATAAAAGTGAACAACTTCCTTCAGGCTCTTGAACGCGGCGTTGTGCATGTACGCCTTTAGGTGGACCAGCGACGGGCGCTTATCAACGTTACGAAGCGTAGGAACTTTTTGCTTGCCTTTATTGGCGTCCGCGTATTGCGAGAAATCAGGTCGATTCGCCAGAAATCCGCCTAAGCCAATATCCAGCCAAGTTATACCCTTCGGATTGTACTCAGCAGGCATATTGTAGAACGGGTTTTCAGAATTTTTAGGAACTCCAATATTTTCATAAGTAAAATCTGTCAATAGCGGCAGAGATCGGCCATGACCCAGGCCTTTGGTGGTATGACAATTCGAGCATTTCGCCTTCCCTTCGAACAACGCGAGTCCCTTTCTTTCTTGCTTCGTCAATGTCGTCCTCCCTTTCAGATAAGCGTCGTACTTCGAGCTGAACGAGCTAACCTCGCTGGAAGCCTCATACGCCGCAATTGCCAGCGCAATTCGGTCATAGGTGTCGAGCGGATTGTTACAGTCCAAGCTGCCGGGACCGAAGGAATGAGTAAACAGGTCAGAATAACTTACCCCGGTGATTTGCCCGGCAAAGTTAGACGCCACGACCTTCTGGCAAACATCCAACGGACTGGAATTGTTCTGTTCCAAAGGATTGAGGAACGGCCCTTGGGCCTGATCCGCGACGGGTGTTCCGAGCTTTTCCCCCGTCGCACGGCCATCCCAGAAATTGCCGCCCACAAAATTTCCAGTTTCGTCCCGGTGAAAGATAGGGCTAAACGATGCGTACGCGGCACTCGGAGGTTTGCGGTTACCAAAGCGAGTTTTTACCGCGCCTTCGTAAACTCCACCGTGTAAGTTAATGTCCTGATCAGGGCCTGTCCATCCAACGTCAGGACCATGACAGTCAGCGCAAGCTTGTCCTGGCGGTGTCGACAGTCCGGTGTCGAAAAACAGCGCTTTACCAAGCAGTTCTTTGGATGTTAAAGCCATATCCGCACGAGCCTCCCAGGCGGTACCGGCCGCTGTGAGCACGATAGCCATGGGGTAGCTCAATATTTTCGTAAATCTCATATCACTGACTCCTCTATAACGATGGGGTCGAGAAAATTCGACACATGATGGATAGGGAATTCAAAGGGCTCGAAGGGCAAACTGAAGGATAGTGCACCTAGAAAGGATTTCAACCGAGGTGTACAACTAGGGTGTGAATTAATCTTATGGCTATACCCCATAAGGCGTCTGATATAGGCGACAATTGGTTTCAATATAATTTTGCTAATCGTTATTTCTGCAAGATATAAACGGTAGGACGACGCGCCACTTTTGTGCGCTGAAGGGTTATATCTTCGCTGTCTTATCGTGCCTAGGCATCTGCGTCAGTTTGTCCCAAGCTGAGCTGAAAATATGACGTTAAGCGAATAGACGTCGCCCCAAAGCGACAAAAAATATTTCAGCGGATGCAGAAATCAGACATTGATTATGGAAAAATTTCGCGAAGAAATGGATTTGCGCTGGAATAAATGATAAAAATAATGTTGTCGAGAATCGAAAAGTTCAAACCCTACGTAAAATTCAGCGGATGGCTGGCTCTCAACCCGTTCATCCGCGAGTGCCTTACAGATGGGCATACGGGTCTTCGCTATCGACGCTTGTTTGAGCTTGTAATTATTTACGTCGAATCCCTTTAACTACTAATTGGGTTAGAGACGTATACGGAACGTATCGAATAATCCATGGTAATGACGTGCCCGTTACCACGACCTCTCCAGTTAGGGCACGACATTTTGTCCGAGCAGGCCGAGCGCGCTCCCAGTTTGAATGTCCTCAGCGGTGGGCCTAGTCTCGACACGTCCGATCCAGCCTCCCGGAATTCGCGAGGCGATTTCGAACGCATCGTACAAATCATTTGCCTTGAAGAGGTAGCCGCAGCCGAGAAATGCTTTACCGCATCGGCTTCTGTCCGCTGCTCTGTCACCGTTTAGGCGCATATCAGACAAAGGTATTTCATCGCTCTCTTCAAATAGGCGCTACCTCGCTGTAGCATTCAGTTTTCGGCGGCGGCTTTGAGGGCCGCAAGGCCGGCCTCGTAGTCTTTGCCTACCATCTTGTCCATGCTGAAAACTATCGTCACGAGTTTGGTGATGAACCGCATGGGTCCGTGCATTGCCCAGGTCACCTGCGTGGTCTCGCCCTCGGGTTCCAGTGTGAACTCCACGATATTGTGGCATTCGAACGGCCGGACGAAATCCAGTTTGATGACCAGTTTGGAGGGGGGAAGCGACTGCGTGATCTCCATGCTACCGGCGCCTATTTCCCTATTGCCGTCCCAAGCATACATGGCACCCTCGCCGGCAGACGGTCCGCTGAAAGTCCTTTTCATCTCTGGATCTTTCTTCTCGTAAGGCGACCAGTTCAGCCAAGCGCGTAATTCACCGATGAGCGGAAATATTTTTTCCGGAGGAGCCTTGATACGAATGGTGCGCTGGATTTGAAACGTATCGGGTTTGGTCGAGGCATAAATTAGAACGGCAGCGATCAGAATCACAAGTGTTATGGCGACGATTTTTAACATGAGTCCTCCGGGCGATCTCAGCTATGAGATGGCGAATCCAGCGGTTATTTTTCAAAGCAGACGTCCAACTCCCTGAACCGCTCGATTGCTTCACCGGGAGCGAAGTCCTCCAATTCGAATAAACGGCGAACCTCGATCTCGCATTCACCGCCATCGAGAGCCGGATTGGGGAAACGCCGAGTCCACTCCAACGCTTCCTCTCTCGAATTCGCCCGTATGATCGTATAGCCAGCGATCAGCTCCTTGGTCTCAGCGAATGGACCGTCCACTACAGAACGATTGCCGCCCGAATACCGGATGCGCCAGCCTTTCCCGCTCGGTTGCAGTCCGGAGGCGTCTATCAGCATCCCGGCCCTTTGCAATTCCTCGTGATAACTCGCCATTTCGGCGATGAGTTTCTCCGTCGGCATGAGTCCTGCTTCGGAATCTTTTGTGGCTTTGACGATAATCATGAATCGCATTGACGTTGCTCCTCTCGCCTACACCGACTCGCTGCATCCCACGAGAACCATCCAGGACACGCCGAAGCGGTCCGCGACCATGCCGAAGCGCGGCGAAAAAAAGGTCTTCGCCAAGGGCAGCTGCACCTGGCCTCCGTCGGCCAAAGCAGCGAATAGGCGATCGGCCTCGTTTTCGTTAGCTACCGTCAAGGTCAGCGAAAAGCCCTGGAAACTGGGTTGCCCGCAGCACATGCCGTCAGCAACCAAGAGTGTGGTCTCGCCGATGCGGAGACTCGCGTGCATTACCTTGTCCTCAGCGTCGGCAGGCAGCGCGCACTGAGGCGGCTCAGGGCTGTCCTTGAAGCGCAAGAGCATGGTGACCTCCGCCCCTAGCGTCGAGCGATAGAACTCGATGGCCTCGTCACAGCGGCCGTCGAAAAACAAATAAGGCTGAATTTGCATGGTGTTTTCCTCGTTGTAGGTTGATCTGGGCTAGCGGCCATGTCGCCGATTCGGCGCACACGCTTTCGGCACCAGCCCTGTAGATCAGTCGAATTAAGAATGCGAGATTCGACAAGAGCGACGATTTTTTTGCTACTGAGGACTCAAACCCCTAATCGGCCGCACTTCAATGCTGCCCACGCGTGCCGGCGGAATTTTCGCCGCTAGCTGGATGGCCTCGTTTAGATCGCGGGCGTCAATCAGGTAAAAACCGGCCAGTTGCTCCTTAGTTTCCGCGAACGGACCATCGGTGACCGACAGCTTGCCGTTGCGAACCCGCACCGTCGTCGCGGTATGTACGGGTTGGAGAGCTTCTGCGGCGATGTGATGCCCACTAGCCTGCACCGATTCGCAATAGGCCATGCATTCGCCGTCGTCCCAACCCTCCAGTTTCTTTTCTTCGGCATAGACCAAACATAGGTATTTCATGGTGTTCTCCTGTCATGACGTACACCGGGTAGTCGTTCTTGAGCCGCCAAATTCGACGGTCTTCGGCGGAGTAACGAAAAAAACATAGATTCCGAAAATTCGCCTGCCCCCATTCTCGCGGCATAATGGCCGGCCAGTCGACCCTAAGGTATCCAAGTACGCGCATGACAGCCCATCGATCCAGCCCTCCCGGCCAGGCCAACCGGCAAACGCTTTATGTTATGGCCGCCATTGGTTTCGGCATAATCATTGGAGAACTATTGAATATCACAGTCGGTAAAGGCGAGCAGTTGGCTAACATTACCGGTATATTCGGCGCATTGACGGATATTTTCATGCGCATGATCAAGATGATCATCGCGCCTCTGGTATTCGCGACCTTGGTGGTCGGGATGGCGAAGATGGGGGATGCTCGTACCGTAGGACGGGTGGGTGGCAAGGCTGTCCTATGGTTCTTCTCTGCTTCGCTGGTAAGCCTGCTGATCGGTATGACCCTGGTAAACCTTTTTGAGCCGGGCGCGATGCTGCATCTGGAACTGCCTCCTGCGGGTGCCGATACCGGTCTACAAAAGCACGATCCCACCTTGGCCTCGTTCGTGGCGCACGTTTTCCCGAAGAGCATCTTCGAAGCGATGGCGCAGAACGAGATATTGCAGATCGTGGTGTTTTCGATTTTTTTCGGCATCGCCTGCGCGCAGCTCGGCGAACTAGCCCAGCCGACCGTACGGCTGTTGGATTCCCTGGGCCATGTAATGCTCAAGGTCACCGGCTATGTGATGCAGTTTGCACCCGTCGCGGTATTTGCGGCGATGGCCTCGATGGTGGCCAAAAACGGCTTCGGCGTTCTGGGAACCTACGGCATCTTCATCGGCGAGTTTTACTTAGGTCTTACCGTGCTGTGGGTAGCGCTGGGAGGTGCTGGTTTCTTGTTTCTGGGAAGGCGGATCGTGAGCCTGATGAGACATGTGCGTGAACCGGCGCTCATCGCGTTCGCCACCGCGACCAGCGAAGCGGCTTACCCTAAACTTTTGCAGCAACTGGAGCGCTTCGGCTGCCCGGAGCGTATCAGCGGCTTCGTGCTGCCGCTGGGCTATTCCTTCAATCTGGACGGCAGCATGATGTACATGACCTTCGCCGTCCTATTCATCGCCCAGGCTTACGGCGTTCATATGGCACCGGCGGACCAGCTATTGATGCTGTTGATCCTGCTGCTCACCAGCAAAGGCATTGCCGGGGTGCCGCGGGCGGCGTTGATCGTCATCGCCGCCACCCTGGACACGTTCAAACTGCCCGCGGAAGGTTTGCTGCTGTTGCTGGGGATCGACCAAGTATTGGACATGGGGCGCAGCGCGACCAACGTGTTCGGCAATAGCGTGGCTACGGCGGTGGTGAGCCGGTGGGAAAAGGCGCTGAAGTGAGTCCTCCCGCCTCTTCCCTTCCCGGTTTGAGCTAGTTCAGGTCGTCGTTCTTGTAGTATTTGGCGCCGGCGATGCTGATGCCGACGATGGCGCCGGCTTCGCTGATCTGGTACATCGTCACGCCCGGCGACACCGACACGCCCAAACGTCCGCCCGCCCCTTGGGTAGTGGTCTGTAAGGCGGCTTCGGTGTTCCCGCCGAACTCCCAGCCGGAAGTCACGAACTTGTCGAAGGCATCCCGAGAGTCGAACAGAAACACGGCGCGGAACTTCTGGGCCCCGAAACCTAAACCCGGCGATAGCTCGAACATCTTCATGAAGGTCGCCTTCTGGGTAGCATTGCTGACGGCCACACCTTCGCCGTGCGAACCGCCGCCGAACAGGATCTTCAAGCCAAAGTTGCTGAATACCGCGTAGCCCGCAGATTTGCGGACACGGGATCTAGCTTCCGGATAGCTCTGATAAAGCTGATTCAGCGTCTGATTCGCCATGGTGCGAATTTCAGCCCGCTGGGCTTCTATTTCAGAACGGGTCAGCGGCTGCGACGCGCAAGCGGACAGGCAGATCGTGATAACTGCGAACAGGGTGGATACACGCAGAATGCTGGTCATATCGGGTCTTTCCTTGGTTTTGTGAGAGGGGATTTGCGCACTCATCGAACCTGTGCCGGCCCAAGTTTAACGCGCCAGACCAGCGGCCAATAGCCCTGGATTCTTGTGCGCTCCGACCGCCGATTTCTCCGGTATAGCCGGCGCCGCGGCTAGGCCTCCCGCAAGCTCTCCCCCGGTTCGACCCGCAGCACGGCCGCCATGGCGATCAGTGCAGCGAGAACGGCGAGGGTTTCGGTCAGTAGAGCCGCCGATACCCCGTCACGCAGCAACAGCCGGCATACGAATTCTTCCCTGCCCAGGTCAGCCCGGAAGGTCCGGTTGATCGCCTCCGCCGCGGCGAAATAGGCGGCAAACGATAGCGCAATGCCAGCCGCGGCGACGCTTGCGGCCTGGACAGCGGGGAAGCCGGCGAGCACCCGGCTGCGTATGCCGACCAGGCTCAGCAGGGCGAGTTCGCGCCGCTTGCGTTCGACGTTGGCCCAGAGACTGGCACCCAGCGACAGCACGCAGCCGGCGATGCCGACCCCGGCGATCAGGCGGAACAGAAAGCTTAGGGCATGGTCGATGTTCCGTACCAGCTCGATGTCCTTACTGCGGGTAGAGACGTCGTAGCCTTGCGCACGCAGGGTTTCGGCCAGAGTAGGAACAGCGGCTAGCGAACTGGCATAGAGCCGGAGCCGGGCGTAGCGGGACGAGCCAGATGCGTATGCTGCGCCGTCGGCAGCTCCTAGCCCCGGTACGGCGTAACCGTCGCGGTAACGTTCCAGGGCTTCCAAGAGGGGTAAAGACACGAACGCGCCCCAACCGGAATAATGAGATTCGGCCAGCACGGCGCTTACGCGCAGCGGCAGCCTCAGCGCCTGCCGCTGTTGGTGGAGATTGCGGTAGACGATGCCTTCTACGTTCATTCCGGCCGAAACGCCGAGTCTGCCGGCCGCCTCATGGGTCAGAGCCAAGTCCCCCATCCCTTCCGGAACTGCATCCGCAACGCCGAACAGCGGATCGCCCGTGTTCGTTGGAATCAGGTCGACATCCTGCAGGCCTTTTCCATCGGCTACGGCAAGGTCCAGGGTAGCAGCCAGGGTGCGGGTGCTGGGCACCACGAACCCGACCGCCGGATTCGAACGGAGCCGTTCCAGCCAGCCCGGCTCCAGCGAACCGTTCAGTCGCCAGACAATTTCCAGGTTGCGCGGGTCGGATTTCAGCCGCGCCGTCAGCGTGTCGACGATGCCGGACTTCAGCCCGAACAGCACCAGCAGGGGCGCCAGCACGGCGGCGATAGCCAGCGCCAGGCAGAGCGATACCCGCCATTCGTGGAGCAGGTCTCGCCCGGCGAGCCTGGCGACGCTGCGCAGTTGGCGCACGGCATCATTCATCGCTCACCCGTTCCAGCCGGCTGCGGCAACCGGCGGGTCCGGCTTGCGGCACAACGCGGACCTCAGCCAGTCCCAGCCGGCGCATCAGCATCCAGTCGTGGGAAACAACCACGAGGGCGATGCCGAATTCCGCCGCAAATTCCAGCATCAGCCGGCAGACCTCCAGAGCCTGCGGTGGGTCGAGCGCGGCGGTGGGTTCGTCGGCCAGCACGAGGGCGGGCCGGTGGGCAAAAGCGCGGGCGATGGCGGTGCGCTGGCGTTCGCCAACTGAGAGCGCTCGGGGCTTCTGGGCTTTGAGGCGGGTAAGTCCCAGGCGAGCCAGCAGCTCGTCAGTCAGCGCATCCGGCCCAAGCCCCAGCAGTCGGCGCGACAGCTCGACGTTTTCCCTTAAGTTAAGGAAAGGCAGCAGGCCACCGGTCTGCAACACGTAACCGAGGTGCCTGGAGCGCAAGAAAGCGAGCCCGCCGTCTCTGCCTGACCGCCATAGCGCCGCCACATCTTGATCGAAAAACCGGAACGCATCCGCCCGATCCGGACATAATACCAACCCAAGTAGGTCGAGCAGGGTGCTCTTGCCGGAGCCACTGGGGCCGGTGACGGCCAGGCACTCGCCCTCGCGGAGGGACAAACTCTCGACTTCAAGTGTAAAAGCCCCCTCGCCTTCGCCCCGGCGCCGCTCGACGCCCGCGAGTTCCAGCAATGGCCTCACGGCAAGGCGCCGATCGGGACTGGATAGACCGCTTCGCTGGGGTCGTTCGATCCATCCAGCATCACCCAGCGGTCGGCATCGTCGTGGTAGATCTGGTAGTGCCGCAGCTTGCGGCGCAGGCCGTCGAGGAAATCCTCCTGCTGGCGCTGGCTCCATTGCTCCCATTGGTCGGAAGTCAGGTTCATCACGGCGCTCTTGTAGGGCAAGCCTTCCAGGTATTCGCCCAAGAGACCCAGTTCGGCTAGCTTGCGCGCCTTAGGGTCGGCCAGCTTGGCGGGATCGCGCACCAGATGCGCGGCCGAGGACCGCAGCAGGTCGAAGAAGGCGGCGGTGCCAGTGGTTTCCTGCGACTTCTCGCCCTGGTCGAGGATGAGCTTGACGGTCTGGCTGAGGTTGCTCAGTTCGTTCTTGGTTAGCAGCACCCGTACTTCGGTGGCAGCTAACTCGGGATGGGCGTAGTCGCGGTCGCACAACCAGGCCTGGAAGAGATCCGGCGCCTGTGTGCCCTTCTCCCGGCCGAGATAGGCGAGCTGCATGGCATGCCCCAACAGCAGGGCGTCGCTGGTGATCCGCTCGCTCTCGTCTTTAGGTTTGGCGCTCGCCGCGGTGCGCGCACTGCCGGCCACCATCTGGCCCTGCGAGGCGCCTTCCACCAGCTTGGCCATGGTGTCGGCAAGAGAGTCGACGATCTTCCCGAACTTGCCCACGTCGCCGGATTCGACGTCGTAATACAACGGGCGGCCGGCGACCTGATTCTGGGTCAGCGCTTTGTACTGGCCGGCGGCCTTGGCATGGTCGGCCTTGCCTGCGGGCGTCTTCAGGTGCAGTCCGAACAGGGCCACGCCGAGCTGTTCGGCCTCGATGCGGATCTGCTCCGCGCCCAGCTTGGTTTGGGACAGCGGGTCGTTGCCGTCGATGGCGCCGGCATCGGTGATGAGGACCACGTAGCGCCCGCCGAATTCGCTCCATTTAAGCTTTTGCAGCGCAGTCATCACGCCGGCGTAACTGTCCTCGTCGAAGGCCGAGCTAGACACCTTGGCCGGGCTGAGGCTCGCGACCTTGGCGAGAAAGTCCTTGCCGGTCTTCACCTCGCTGGGGTCGGCGTAGACCTTGGAGACGTATTCCAGCCCCGGCACCGCCTGAGTGCTGGAACGGAAGGCGACCAGGCCGAAGCGGACCTGATCGCCTAGCCCGGCTTTTTCGAGCTTGGCGTAGACCCGGCGCACGGCGTCTCGGGTGCGGTCGATGTACGGCCCCATGGAGATGGTCGAATCGATCACGAACACCACCGCGGCGCTGAAGCTGCGAAGCACAGAAGGTGCGTCCTGGGCCTTGCGTTGGGCCTCCGCGGGTGAGGATTCGCCGGACTTGGCGGTCACCGAGGCGACCTCCAACACCCGCACGTTGCGCGGCGAAGTCAGCTCCTCCGCCTGCAGGATGGGCAGCAGGTAGAATTTCTTGGCCGGATCGACGTATTCCTGGGGCTCCACGGAAATGACCCGCGGATCGGGTTTGCCGGATTCCACCGTCTTCAGGATCGCCGAGGCTGCGCCACCGGGATCGGCAGACTTGAGCACCTCCAGCACGCCATCCTTCTTCTCGAACAATAGAGCCCTGGAACGGTTCGCCGGGTTGGTGAACGCCAGCGTCAATTGTTGGTTCCAAGGCACGCTCTGAGCGGCGTCCATCCAACCATCGATTTTGCCGCGGGCATTGCCGCCGACTTGCAGCCATTCTTTACCATCCAGGGTTTCCCGCTCGTAGACGTAGTAGCGCGACAATGCCGCTGCGGGTTTGCCGTCGGTCTTGCCGGGATTGGGTAAGATGCGGACGCCGGGCCGGGTCAGGACGCGCTGGTAGAGGGTCTTTTTGCCGGGCATCAGCAAAGGTTCGGCGGCAAAGGCCGGAGCGATGAACAAAACGGCGGTGATGCCGAATACCCTCAAGAGCAGTTTCATTTCGCCTTCTCCTCGCATTCCTTTAATAGCGCCTGCGCGGCCGAATCGCCCGGCTTCTCCGCGACGGACTTGCGCAGCAGTTCCAGGGCGTGGGACAGGAAAGCCGGGTCCTGGGTATTGCGGCAGTACAGCCGCCCCGCCCCGAGCCTGCCGTCCTGGTCGCCGGTGCGGGCCGCCTCGTCGTACCAGTAAGCCGCGGTCTCCCAGTCGGCGTTCGCTGCAGGGCTGGTTTCGGCGGACCAGGTGTCCGGATCGTACATCCGGCCCAGCTGGATATACGCCTTGGGCGCACCCAGCTCCGCGGCTTCCTGGAATAGCTGGCGGGCAACATCCGGCTGGCGCGTGGCCAGGCTCTTTTGCGCCGCCGCCAGGCAATCCTCGGCGCTAAGGCCGGTGCAATGCTGGGGAGGTGAGATAGGCTGCACCTCGCCGTTTTGCTCTGTCTTCGGCTCGGCGGCTTGGCATTGAGGTCCAGGCAGCGCCGGGATGCGGCAATCCCACCAGGCCCAAGCGCCTGCACCGGCTAGCATCAGCAGCAAGGTGAATCCCAGCCAGAGGCGGCGCGACGAACGGGCAACAGGTACCGGAACCGGCTCGGGCAGCGGCTCCGGCGCAGGAATGGGCTCGAGTGCGGGAACCGGCGCAGGCTCCGGAATCGGTTCGGGCTCAGCTTGAGGCGCGGGGGCCGGCTTGGCCTCGAAATAAGCGCCGGAACCGAGCAAAGGCCGTTGGATCCGAAGGACGCAAGGGTTGCGGGCGCCGTCCACCGACAGGGTAAGACGGAACACCACGCTGTGGGCCTGGCTGACGATGGGGTCGACGATTTCGGGGCCGACCGGGATTTCTTGGGGGATTGCGGGGGCTTGGTCTAAGGCAGCTTCGCTGTCCGCCCCTTCGTTTATACCGACCGGCAAAGACTGAACCAGCTCCGCATCCACGTCATGCCAATACTCCTGAGCCTGCCAGCCGCCGTCTGGCCCCAGAAAGGGCGCCGAGCCCTGGTTGCGCTCCAGGCAGAATTCGAGCCTGCAGGCCTTTGGCTCCAGCCCGCCGATCCGGATCAGCCCGTGGCCGGGGCCCATGCCCGGATCGTTGACCAGTTCGCACTTGATCGCCATCGCCGCCTCTCTCAATGTCCGGGGATGGCGCCCAGCGCCGCCAGGATTTCGCCCAGCCGCAGATTCTGCTCCGGCGTGATCTCGCGGCCGGCGCTGTGCCCGGCGTTGTCTATCGCCAGCTTGCGGAAGGCTTCCAGCCAGTCGACGATGAAGGCCGCTGGGTAGTTGAGTTCCTCCGCGCCGAGCTGAGGCAAGGCAGCCGCGGCGATCGCCGCCGGCGGTTCGAACATCTTGCGTCCGCCCAGCGGAGATTCCGGCCGCGCCGCGACCGGCGTCTGGTCTAGTCCCAGCAGATCGACGAATTCGCCGATGATCCGCCGCACCGCCATCACCTGCTGGTCGACGATGCCGATGCGGGTGGTTCCGCGCATCTCTTCCAGAGGACGCAGCGCCTCGACCAGCTTCCTTTCCAGCTTGTGGCGGTCGATGCCGGTGATGAGCTCGTCGCTCAAAATACGGGTGGTTTCCACGCCGAAAGCCAAATAGCGCAGCGCGTCGGCGTTGTCCGGCAAGGCCCGGAGCTGGCGGATCCAGGTCGAGACCGCGGCCTTGGCGAAGTTCTCGGCGCGGCCGCCGCGTTCCTGTACCGGCGTCACCTCGGCGGCTTTCGCCACAGGCAGGTTGATGAGACCGCGGCGTGCCGGCGCCGGCTTGGCGGCATCGGCTTCGCCTTCTTGGCCGTTAGTGTCCGCGGTGAGATACAGCCGCCGCAGCTGTTCAGCGGCGGGATGCAGGTGGTAGAGCAGTTCGCCGAAACCGTCCGGGGATTCGACGACCGCCTGGTAGAGCTGCTCGGCGCGCCGCTTTTTCTTTTCCACCTCGCCCGCACCCTCGGCCTGGAAATACGGCAGCAGCCGGTGTTCGCCGATTTCCTGCTGGATCTTCACGACCTGCTCGCCGATCCGGTTCCATTTCGCCCCGAGCAGGCAAACGGTGCGCAGATACTCGGCCAGCCGGGTCATGCCGCCGTCGTTGACGCTCAGCACCGCGTCCCAGGCCGCGCCGGCATCGCGGACATGGCGCTGCACCGCTTCGTTGCCCAAGAAAAATTCGCGCTGTCCCGCCAGCCGCTGCCGTTCCTCCTCAGACAGAAAATCGGTTTCCATCCCATCCGCATCGACCTTGAAAGCGCTGCGCAGCATACCGGGCTTGCGCACCATGAAGACGTTGTCGAACGGCTTGTCCTCGGTCCAGTCGTTCAGCCAGTCGCACTGGGCGAAACGCTCCAGCAGGGTGATGTGAACCATGTTGGCCCATTCCTGCTGCTGCTGCACGGCGGTCTGGCCCGGCTTGGTTTCCAACCGGCGGTCGAGCTGAGTGACTACCCAGACCAGCCCTGGCGCACGCATGCTGCGGTCGGCCGGCGTTTCGCCCTGAGTGCCGTGGACCCAAGCCGACAGCGCCGGTGCCAGCGAAGTGACCTCGATCTGGCTATCGCAGCGGGTACACATCAGGAGCACGTTCATCTCCTGGTCTTCGGTGTAGCGCTCGAACAGATAGGCGACCTTGGCCCGCAGCATGAGCTGCGCCACCGGATCGGCATCCTCGCGCTTGAGCTGTTTGCGCACCTCGTCCAGGTCGGCGATGTCCAGCCGGCCGCGGTAGCCTGGGAAGTCCAGCAAATCGACCTCTTCCAGCAGGCCGATGGCCGGGGCGTCGGCCAGCACGAAGCGCAGTTCCGCCGTCAGCGCCGCCAACACCGGGCGCGACACCGCCGCCTCGGCCAGGGTCTGGCCCTCGCGCTGCGGCAAGACCTTCAAGTTTTCGCCGCCTTCCTTGCCCAGCTTGTCCAGCACGTCTACGTTGAGGATGCTGTCCGCCCGCCAGGCCAGCTCGCCGCTGGTCTCGGACACCAGCGCGGCCAGCGGAACGAACACGGTGCCGGCGTGCAACATCCGAGCCAGGGCGTCGGCCAGTAGGCGGTAGGCACGGGTCAAGTCGGGAATTTCGCCCCACAGCACCGAAAGCAATTCGGCGCGATGCTCCGTCCGCAGCCGCGGCGCCAGCTCGATCACCTTGGGCCAGTAGTCGGCGCGCAAAGGAGCGAAAGATTTCTCGAAGCGGCGCTCGAAATAGTCGATGAGATCGATGACCTCGTCGCTGCTCAAGCCCCCGGTTGGTTCGGGCTGGCACAAGGGCTCAAGCCGCCCGAGCAGGGCGCGGAGCTTGTCCGGATCGGTATCGAAACTCACCCGCTCCCGGTCAAAGTCGTTGAAGAAGCTGTTGCCCAAAATCTTGGCGATGTCGCCTTCCGAGAAGAGGGTCAGCTCGACCGGAAATCCTTGCGGCGCGCCACCCGGCTTGCGCGTGAAGCGCGTCACCAGTCCCGTCGCCTCCTTGCCGCCGCCGGGCGGGTTCAGATGGCCGATGAAATCGACGCGCTTGCCGTCCAGCAGCGTCTGCAGATCGCCCTCGGTGGAACGTGCCAGCGTGGAAATCAGATACGATTTGCCGGCCTGCGACATGCCGAAAACCCCGGCGGAAAACGGACGCTTGGACGCAGCGCCTAGGCGCCGGCACAGATTGCGCGAACGCCGGAGCTTCTCGATCAGGCCATCGCCTTCGCGATCCAACCGCTGGGCGTTGTTGCGCACCTCCGCTACCCAGTCCAGCGCGTCTCCCGCACCCCGGAAGATCGCATCGCAGCGCTCGCTCAGCGCCTTGTCGTCCCAGTTCGTCATTTTGAATGCCCTAACGGATGATGCTGCCCGTATCCAGCCAGTAGCTGCTTTCGCCGATACCGACTGTGATCAGGGTATTCAGCTTGAGCACGATGTCGCGCGTCGGGTTGAGGGCTGTACCCTGGCTGGTGACAGCGGAGGCCACGCTGAAGCTCTCCGGCCCTGCGCCTTTCTTGCGGTCCAGCTTGAGGGCGACCTGAATCACGGCGGGCGCAGTGCGGTCGGCACTGGCCAGGAGCTGCTTGGCGCGCTCGCTCAGATCCAATACGTACAGCGG
>JAQTYA010000196.1 GCA_028688525.1 Methylococcus sp.
GGTGCGATCAGTCACGGAGTGGACGGTAACTTCGCCCGGCGCGGCATCGAAAGGCGACCCCCCCGATCCCACCAGCACCTGATAGGTCCCGTGCGGGCTTCTAGGCCTGGAGATATTGAAAATATGCTCATGGCCGCAAAAATAGGTGGCGCCGTATTGTTCGATGACATCCCAAAAGGCATTGGCATTGGTGGATTCCAGCCCGTCCTGTTTAGCGGTGGCGCTAAAGACATAGGGGAAGGCCATCTTGTGGCCGAATACGAAAAAATGCCGAGAGCCGCGGGCCTTGGCGGCCGCCAAATCCTCGGCCAGCCAGGTCACCGGCGCATGAGCGTCGTTACCTACCGGGTCGGTATTGATGACTACAAAGTGCGAACTGCCGAAATCGAAGGAATAGCTCAATTGCGACTGGTCGGTGGAGATACCGTCAACGCCGATAGCAGGTTTGTGATCGACATCCCAGGCCTCTAGCGGTTTTCCGAGCAAGTTCTGCCAGCGGGAGGTGTCCATGATGAGATCGCCCATATTGTCGCGCCAGGCGTTTTCATTTTCCTCCATCGCATGTTTCCCGGACAAGCCGCAATTGGCCGAGGCCTTGCTGTTGCATTGAACTTCATGATTGCCGGGCACGGGAACGACGTAGGTGCCTGCTTCCATCAGGTCGGCAACCATGCCGCGCCAAAAACCATATTGCATATAGAACTTCACCAAGTCCGAGTTGGCCAACTCGGCGACCGTTGGCGCAGTGCTGGACCACGCAGCCGGTACAGAAGCCTTGCCGTAGCCATTGATCATGTCGCCGTTGAAAAACAGGATTTTGGCCTTCTGCGAGTGGATGGTGCGCAGGATCCTAGCCAAGGCTTTGGAGTTTTGAGCCCATTTGGCATCCTGCCCCGACAGTGGCAGTGTGCTGGGATCCGGTCTGAGCGGGTCTTGCCGCGAGTCGCCGACAGTCGCGAAAGTCAGAACCACGGGATCAGACGTGGAAATATCGGCAGAAGTGAATCCGCTCGAGAGCATGGATACTCCGACCAGCGTCAGGCATAACAAGTGTTGGCGAGTACATGCAGCTTTTAGGGGAGAACGGCTTAACATCGCTCGATACCTCATTAATTAATAATTTTTTGTAGTTGGATAGGGAAAGTGCCAATGGCTTCCGACGCTAAGGCTTTGATTTGGATGAGCCGGATTCGTCGTGCGTTCCCTGCGGAATATATGTCGGCATCGGTTCCTGGAGAGGACTGCGGGCCTCGAGTACAGCGAGGCTGCGTGGATGGACGTGGTAAGCCGGACTCATGTGCGGCGTCTGTTTCGACGGCTCGACAATATCGTCGCCGCCAGTTTCCGATGTGTCGACGGCGCGATGCCAAATCCGGCCGGGAATTACCGGCAACTCAGCCTCGATCGTGGCGTCGGACATGTTGAGCAGCACGTGCAGGTCCTCTTCGTCGTCCATCACTCCGGCGAGAGTCCATGCCAGGAAGCGCCCGTTCGGATCGTCCCAGCCCGGTTCCCCGAGTTTTGCACCGTGCCAGGCGATGTCGGGGAGACCGCGGCCAGGTAGTGTTTGACCGGTCAGAAACTCGTTGCGCATCAGGCTGGGATGGCGCTTGCGCAGGACAATCAGCTGCTGCACGAAGCGGAGCATGCTGCCCTGGGTTTCGACCCGCCGCCAGTCGAACCAGGACAGCTCGTTGTCCTGGCACCAGGCGTTGTTGTTGCCGCGCTGGCTGCGGAGCACCTCGTCTCCTGCCAGGATCATCGGCACGCCTTGGCTGAGCATGAGGATGCCGAGCAGGTTACGGGCTTGGCAATCGCGCAGGGCCAGTACCTCCGGGTCGTCGGTTTCGCCCTCGATTCCGCAATTCCAGCTGTTGTTGTCGTTGGTTCCGTCCCGGTTGTTTTCGCCGTTGGCCTCGTTGTGTTTCTGGTTATAGCTCACCAGGTCGTAGAGCGTGAAGCCGTCATGGCAGGTGATGAAGTTGATGCTATTGGTGGGCCGCCGCAGGTCGTCGGCGTAGAGGTCGCTGCTGCCTGAAATGCAGGTCGCCACAGCTCCGAGCAAACCGCCGTCGCCGCGCACGAAGCGGCGGATGGTGTCCCGGTAGCGTCCGTTCCATTCGCTCCAGCGCATGCCGGGGAAAGATCCGACGTGGTAGAGCCCGGAGGCGTCCCAGGCCTCGGCGATCAGAGGCAAATCTCTCAGCTTGGGGGAGAATTCGATGCCCCAGGGCACATGCGGATTGGCGAGCGGCACGCCGTCTTCGCCCCGAGTGAAGACGCTGGCGAGGTCGAAACGGAAACCGTCGACATGCATTTCCCCGGCCCAGTACTCCAGGCAGTGCACGACGAACAGCGTCACCAGCGGATGGTTGCAGTTGACGGTGTTGCCGCAGCTGGTGTAGTCGCGGTAACGGCGGCGGTCGGCGGCGTCGAGGTGGTAGAAGATGTCATTAGCCAGCCCTTTGAAATTGAGCATAGGGCCACCGGCACCGCCTTCCGCCGTGTGGTTGAACACGACGTCGAGAATCACCCCGATGCCGGCGGCGTGCAGCGCCTTGACCAGGGCCTTGAACTCCTCGGGGTGGGTGCCGAGCAGCGGGGTGACGCAATAGTGCGGATGAGGGCTGAAGAAACTGTGGGTACTATAGCCCCAGAAGTTTTTCAGGCCTCGGTCTGCGACTTCCGCGGGGACATCCTGTTCGTCGAAGGCCATGACCGGAAGCAGTTCGACATGGGTGATGCCGAGTTGCTGCAAGTAGGGGATTTTTTCGATCAGTCCGGCGAAGGTGCCGGCATGGCGCACACCCGCGGAAGGGTGGCGGGTAAACGCGCCGACGTGTACCTCGTAAATCACCGCGCCTTCCAATCCCTTGCACGGCGTCGTCTCGCCCGTCCAGTCGAACGCCGGGTCGGTGATCACCGCGCGCATCGCCGCGCCGCCGTCGTTCGGGTCGCTGGCGCGGCGGCGGTCGTAGAGGCTGTCATTGACTGCCCTGGCGGCCGGGCTCAGTAGTTCCTTCTTGAAATTGAAGCGCCGTCCGCTTTGCGCCGTGTCATTCGGACCGTCCGCGCGCCAGGTGTAATGTACGCCGGCCGGCAAATCCTCGACGAAGACATGCCAAAAGAAAAAGCTGCGGTGCTCGGCCGGGTTCAGGACGACGACCTGGAACGGCTCGGGGCTGTCTGCCGCCTCGTACAGGCCCAATTCCAGCCGGGAGGCGTGGCGGCAGAACAGGGAGAAGTTGACCCCGCCATCCTGCAGCGTGGAGCCGAAAGGATAGGGGGAGCCGCACTGTATCCGGTACGGCGCTCCGCTCAGCACGTTCGACGGATTGCTCATGGCTGACCTCCAAGTCTGCGGCAGCTGGAAGGAGCGCCTTGCGGCCTAACGGAACGCAGCAGCCCCCGCAAAGCGCGCGGTTTCGCCGAGCTCGTGCTCGATGCTCAGCAGCCGGTTGAATTTCGCTATGCGTTCGCTGCGGCAGCCGGAGCCGGTCTTGATGTGGCCGGCGCCGAGCGCGACGACCAGGTCGGCGATCGTGGTGTCCTCGGTTTCGCCGGATCGGTGGGACACGAAGC
>JAQTYA010000197.1 GCA_028688525.1 Methylococcus sp.
GTCAATCTGGGCGGAAACCCACGAGGCGAAAGCATCGCGCCCGTGTTCGATGGCCTCGGCTTCGGTGTCGCCGTCCGCCATGCAGCCCGGCAGATCGGGAAAGGTAATCAGGTATCCACCCCCGTCAGCTTCGGGCAAGGGGCTGACGACGTGGGCATAGGACTCAAAGGGGTAAGGCGGCTGGGCGCGCGGTATGCGCTTGATGGATGCGTTCATGGCAAGGCTTCCAGGGTGTCGATAAGTTCGATGAATTGCCGGACATATATCGGCTTGATAGGCCGATGCGCTGGCACGCTCAAGGGCTGCGGGGCGCATTTATGGGAGAACACATGATGACTTCCGCCATCGTTGCGGACCTCAATTCCGTAGTGGGAGGCCTCGGCAAGAAGATCGTCTATCCGCCAGTCCTTCGGATTGTTCCTCGTCTTGGCGAGAGTTTTTGCGTGCTTACTCATGGGAGTGATGGTACTAGATACGGTATCAACTGCAAGTGGGTTTTTCAGTGGATTGCCAGCCGGATCCATTGAACTTAGGCGTCCCGCTGAAATCTCCCTGTTTTTTGCCTGTTCCTGCGGCCAAGGTGGCTTAAATGGGCGGATGGCCTGAAATGCCGACAAATCGAACGTACGGGAATGATTCTGTTATGTCGTCACGTCGTGAAGTCCTTGCCGTTCTTGGGCCGCGCGAATTCTCGAACAATTCCGACAATTCGACACTGTCGAGAATTAAAGGTGACTTGAAATGCCGATGACAGCTTTAGCCCTGGCCTCCATTGTCTGCGGCTTCGGCCAGATACCGACGTTGGATGCCTACGGCAACGAAACTTGCAGGGATGTGCAGACCGGGCAGATACGCCATATCGAGGGCGGGTTATCCGACTGCCCGATGGGTACAACGCCGCGCCTGACCAACAGGGGCCCGGCCTGCGTGCAGAAGGATACCGGGCAGCCGTATTTCGATGAGCGGAGGGAGTGCCCGCTCGGGACCGTGCCAAGGCTGGATGAGAAGGGGAATCGGGTGTGTGGGGGATCGTAGAAGCCCTACTGCATCCCAGATACGAACTGAACCGAGCCAGTTGAAAGCAAGCTGAACGTAGGTAAAGGAAGGCTCGGTGGTAAATCTACGATGGGCAGGCATCAAGATGGCTATCTTGACCGGAACTCCGCACGTCACCGAGCCTGTAAGCAGCATATCAAATATTTGGGCATCGTCTGGAGCTATTTTTTGCCCCAAAGATTTGCGTGCGTTCGGCATTGACAGAATTTTGCGCACAGGTATTCTGAGCTCGGTTCTCGTGGAACTGAGTCTGCGGCTTTGGCCGTCCGGTGATGCCTACCCTGGAAACTAGATGGCAGTCGAAGGGAATCCCTTCATGATCCGGCAATGCTTCCGACCGACACCACCCTTGCGGTGACAAGGCGGATTGACGTTCGAGACTGCCCAAAGCCCTGTCTTCGGATAGGGCTTTTTCATGGGCAACAGGTTGAAAACGAGCCCGCCATCGGCAATCATGGCGCCGCAGCCGCGATAGGAGCCGATGGGCGTAACTGCCACAGGTTTGCTGCCGGTGACTGGATAACCAGTCGGAAGCCGTGCTTCCCGTAAGACCGAAGGCCCCCAGTGTGGCCCGCCCTTTTGGAGCGGGCCATTGTTTTTTGCCCGATCCTGCTTTCCGTTCAGTTCCCGCACTTCGGTTGGATTGGGAACGGTGCGCTCGGCCTTGGCAAAGAATCCGCCATCAACAATAATGGCTTCGCAGTCGCGAGCATGGGCCGTCACAAGCGGTTGGCTGCCGGTGGGGGAAACCCCGGCCTCGTAGCGGGCCTTCAAGACCGAAGGGCATGCACACTAAGGGCTAGCAACTACCTTCCTTGGAAGGTGCCCCCCCCTGACCAGAAATGGCCGTCCGACGATGTGGCGCGTAAGCGGGGAAATGTGGAGGGATTGTCGCAAGACGATCCGGGCGAGACCCCGACAGATTTTCTGATCGGGGTTTTGTTTTTGGAGGGCGGCTTGGTGGTACCTCAAGTCTGATTTCCCCCGCTAGCAATGAGGGCCAGTTTGCTCGCCTTCACCAAGCCTGGCGCCATCATATCACGGCGCTTTCCTCGCACTACTCCCGGTGCGAGTCGGGTTATTTCAATGGAGATAGGGTTGCCATCCTCGAGTTCTGCTCTACCGTATCAGGGGAAACCGCAAGACCTGGGAGTGAGGATGGCTTATCGAAGGCGGCTTCTTGGTGGATTATAGGCAAAAAAATGCCCACCCTCCATGTCGGCAGGGCGGGCCCGGCAACCGCTAATTCACTTCGGCGAACCCCGCCGCATATGGCGGTTCAGCAGTTTGAAAACTTCTCCGTGCGGGCCTCGCTCTGAGGCATCGGCAGCCTTGGCGTTCTCGGCGCGCTGGTGGGCGCAGATCGCTTTGCGCAGCTTCTCGGCTTTCTGGAGCATGCCAGGAGCTTCGGTACTCACCCGTTTTTGATAGGCGGACAAAGCCTTGCGCAGTGACTCTGCCGCACCGAGCACGCGGGTCTTCGTGGTCGCGCTAGGCGGTCTTTTGGTCATGTTGCCTCCGCGGATGAACAGTTGCCGAATACAGGCCGACAACAGCGCCGGCGGCATTCGCGTCGCCATTCAACGCTGCCGCCAAGAGCCTTTCTACTAGCGTTTCGAGGTGGGGCCGGACGGTCTTAGCCATCATCCTCCTGACGCTCCCTGTACCCACCGGACGCCCCGCTGGATTGCCGCTCGTACCCTTCTCAAATGCCATTGTCGTAACCCTCCGGGATCAATTCACATTCATCGTCCAGGTCGTCAGACTCCTCGATGTCCTCCAGATCGGCATCAACTTCCTCCGTAGGCATTCGCTTGATGGAGGCAATGTCCTGCATCAACACCCAGAAAGCGGCCGCCTGCTGCTCCCGTAACGTGGCCATCATGTATTCACCCGCTTACGCTCAAGCTCCCAAGGCCGGTCGACTTTGGACCGCCGGATGTATTGATTGCTGCGGATATATTCGATGGTCGTGGTGTAGCTGACGTAGGGGCGGAAAGAGTGCGTCACCCGGACTACGTAGGCGGACCAGTCCACTTGGGCATCCGCGCCGCGTTTGACGTGGATAAAGTCTCCCACCTGGATGTCCGGGCGCCCGCGCAACTCGATGCTGCCGCGCTCCAGGTCGACGCTGGGGATGTACCGCGATTTGAGCCACTTCAGGCGCTCGATGAAGAACTCCATCAGCTCCATTGAGCCCTTGGTGCATTCCTTTTCGGCCTCCCCGCCAGGCGCGACGGAACCGAGCACGCTATCCATTTGCGCCAGCCGGTAGCCGAACACGTTTTGGTGGCTGGACGGATGGTTCACCCAGGACCAGTATTCCGGGTGCATGATGAGATTGTTGACCGGGAAGTTGAACGGCGTCGCCAGCGGAGAATTCAGGGACACCATATTTACTAAGATTCAACAAAGTAATGTCACATATTTGATATAATGGAGCCATGAAATGCAAACGGAACTCGGACGGGCGAACCCTGGATCATCATGCCCTGCAGGTGATGCGGCAGCAGGCCATC
>JAQTYA010000083.1 GCA_028688525.1 Methylococcus sp.
GTACTCGCCGCCGGAATCCCCGCCGAATGGCTATACAATGCGGCGAATGCCGAAGTCGGCGTCCGCCGGCTGCCCACCGCCTACGGCGTGCTCGACTACAGTTTGCGGGCGGAGGGCCAGGAGGTCTTGAAGCTGAGCGTCGGCGGCGGGCTGGTCTTGCCGCCCGGGGGCCTGCGCATCCGCCCGCCGGCGGGCAAGCCGATCAAGTCGGTGAAACTCAACGGGGCCGTCTTGTCCAGCTTCGCCGCCAGCGAGGTGAGGATCGCGGCGGTGCCGGCAGAGCTGGAGATCCGGTATTGAAACCGATAAATAGGGTTGCGCATTTTTAACCGACATAGAAATTCGAGGGACGCATGGATTTCCACTACACCGACGTCATCCGATCGGTTTTTCTCCCGGCGAGTCAGGCGCGCCTGCTTTCCAACGGCAGCTACTCGGTTCTGATCGACTCCTCCGGTAGCGGCGGGTCGTGGTGCGATGGACTGGCTTTGACGCGCTGGCGCGGCGACCGGGTGGAGGACGGGGAGGGCTGGTTCGTCTATCTGCGGGATCTGGACGACGGCGGGTTCTGGTCGCTTGGGGAGCAACCCTGTGGCGGTAGCGCTAGGCAAAGGTTCACGGAGTCCGGGCCGGGGGTGTTCCGGCTGACCTGCGTGAAGGCGGGGATCGAGGCGATGATGGAGGTGGCGGTGGTGCCTGGCGCGACCGCGGAGATTCGCCGTATCCGGCTGCGGAACGAATCTGCGGCACGGCGCCGGATCGAGCTTACGGGCTTCCTCGAAGCCGTGCTGAATTCACCGGCTGCCGACGAGTCGCATCCGGCGTTCTCCAAGCTGTTCGTGCAGACCGAGCAGGCCGGCGGCGTGCTGCTGGCGCGGCGCCGGCCGCGCGGCCACGGCGAACGCTGGCCGTGGATGGTGCATACGCTGCTGGGGCCGGGGGAACTGCAATGGGAGACCGACCGCAAGCGCTTCGTCGGGCGGGGTTTCAGCCGGGCGGCGCCGGCGGCGCTGTGGTCCGAAGGCGAGCTGTCGGGCAGCATCGGCAATGTGCTCGATCCGATCTTTGCCTTGCGCCGGGTGGTGGAGCTGGAGGCTGGCGCCTCTACGGAGCTGCTGTTCGTGCTCGGCGTGGCCGAGAGCCGTGAGGCGGGTTTGGCCTTGGCCGGGCGCTATGCCGCGCCGGCGGATGCCGTTGCCGTGTTCGCGGCCGCCGAGGCGGTGGAGCGGGCATTGCGGGAGCGGCTGGATCTGTCGCCACAGCAGGCTGAACGATTGCAGGGCTTGGCGGCTTCGATGCTGTATGGCGATTCGTTGTACCGTCCCGAATGGGGCGGCGGGCCGGCCGATGCCGGCGTGTTCTCGCGCTTAGGCTTGCCGTGGTCCGAGCGCTGGGCCGTGATCGACGTCGGCGCCGACGCCGACTTGTTCCGTGTAGCCGTGCAGGCGCAGCACTATTGGCGGGAGTTGGGGCTGGGCGCGGCGGTGCTGCTGCTCGTGAGTGACCCCGGGCTCGCCGGAGCGCTGTCCGCTGCCGATGAGGGCATCCATGTCCGGCTGGTTTCCGATGTCTCTCCGGAGGACTGGCGCTCGCTGGCTCTGCTGGCGCGGCTGGTGATCCGGGGGCGCTGGCCGGAGCAGGCGGGTGACGAGGCGGGCCGCGCGCCCGCGGCCACAAACCCGTTTGCGCAGGCGCAGAGCGAGCTCGTGCCGGAACCTCTACTGCACGATAACGGCTACGGCGGCTTCAGTGCCGACGGTTCGGAATACGTCATTCGGCTGGGTTGGCAAGACGGCGTCTTGCAGCGGCCGCCGCTGCCTTGGACCAATGTCATCGCCCACGAATCCTTCGGCCTGCTGGTGAGCGAAACCGGCGCCGGCTGCACCTGGTCGCGCAATAGCCGCGAGCACCGGCTGATGCCCTGGTTCAACGACCCGGTGCTGGACCCGCATGGGGACGCGTTCTACCTCAGGGACGAAGACTCCGGCACGTCCTGGTCGCTGCTGCCCGGCCCCCGGCCGGGAGCCGGTGCCTACGAATGCCGCCACGGCTTCGGCTATACCCGCTTCCGCCACGCGAGCGAAAACCTGGACCAGGAGACGACGCTGTTCGTGCCGCCGGGCGAGCCTTTGAGTCTGGCCCTGGTGCGGATAGCCAATACCGGAGCCGCGCCGCGCCGGCTCTCGCTGTACCGCTACCAGCAGCTGGTGCTGGGCTTCGGCGCCGCCCAGGCGCGCGGCGTGGCGACCCGGCACGATCCGGCGAGCGGGGTTTTGCTGGCGGTCAACCCATTGGCGGGCGAATTCGCCGACGGCGTGGCTTTCGCGGCGATCGTGTCCGGCGCGGCGGCCACGGAATTCACCTGCGACCGCGCCGCTTTCATCGGTCTGTACGGCAGTCCCGAACGGCCGGTAGCGCTGGCCGGCGGCAGCTTGGATGGGGTGGCGGGAGCAGGTTTCGACCCCTGCTTCGTCCAGCGTACGGCCATCGAGGTCGCGCCGGGCGAGGCCGCCGTGCTGGCTTTCGCCTTCGGCGAGACGATCGGCGAGGCCGCGGCCCTGGCTCTGGTAGAGAAGTACCGCGCGCCCGGCGCCGCAGAACGCGCTCTGGAGGAGACGAAAGCCTTCTGGCGCCGGCAGACCGGTGCGCTGCGGGTGGAAACCCCGGAACCGGCATTGGACCCCATGCTGAACGGCTGGCTGGTCTACCAGAACCTGAGTTGCCGGTTGTGGGGCCGCTCGGCCTTCTATCAATCCGGCGGCGCCTACGGTTTCCGCGACCAGTTGCAGGACTCCGCCGCCTTGATCTATCAACGTCCCGATCTCACCCGGCGCCAGATTCTTCTGCATGCCGGGCACCAGTTCGCCGAGGGCGACGTGCTGCACTGGTGGCATCCCGAGCCGATCGAGAAAGGACTGCGCACGCGGTTTTCCGACGATCTGCTGTGGCTGCCTTTTGTCGCCGCGTTCTATGTCCGTACCACCGGGGACTGGACGGTGCTGGACGAGTCTGCGCCCTATCTGCGAGCCCGCGCTCTGGAGGAGGGCGAGGACGAGACCTATTTGGTGCCGGAGGATTCAGGCCAATCCGGGGACATCTACCAGCATTGCTGCCGGGCGCTGGATCGCTCGCTGACCCGTGGCGTCCACGGCATCACTCTCATGGGCACTGGCGACTGGAACGACGGCATGAACCGGGTGGGGCGCGAAGGCCGCGGCGAGAGCGTGTGGATGGGTTTCTTCATCAGCCATGTGATCGACCAGTTCGCGCCGCTGTGCGAGGCGCGGAACGACGCCGGCCGGTTGAGCCGCTACCGCGAATACCAGGCCGGCCTACGGGTGGCGCTGAACGATGCTGGCTGGGATGGCGAATGGTACCGCCGGGCTTACTACGACGACGGCACGCCGCTGGGTACCCATAGCGATACCGAATGCCGCATCGACGCGCTGGCCCAGGCATGGTCGGTGATCTCCGGGATCGCCCCGCCCGAGCGGGTGGCTTCGGCCTTGGACGGCGTGGAGCGGTTCCTGATTTCAGACAATCCCGGCCTGATTCGCCTGCTGGCGCCGCCGTTCGTCGACACGCCGCACGATCCGGGCTACATCAAGGGCTATGTCGCCGGAGTGCGCGAGAACGGCGGCCAGTACACCCATGCCGCCTGCTGGGTAGTGCGGGCCATGGCCGAGGCGGGTCGGTATGTGCGGGCGGTCGAGCTGTTGGCGGGCTTGAGCCCGATCAGCCATACCGATACCCGGGAAAAGACAGATATCTATCAGGTCGAGCCCTATGTGGTCGCAGCCGACATCTACGGCGCCGAACCGCATGTGGGCCGGGGCGGCTGGACCTGGTACACCGGCTCGGCCGGCTGGTTCTACCGGGTGGCGCTGGAATCGGTGCTCGGCTTCACCTTGGAGGAGGGGCGCTGCATCCGGCTGGAGCCGAGAATTCCGGAGCACTGGCCGGGCTACCGGATCGAATACCGGCCGTTCGGCGACTCGACCTGCTACGGCATCCGGATCGAAAACTGGCGGGAAGAATTGCCGGCCAGCCTCGCCGTTGACGGAAGGCTCCTGCCCTGCGATGACGATCTGGCAAGGGTTCCGCTGTTGCAAGACGGCGGGCGCCATGAAATCGTATTCCGGCTAGGGAACCCAGAGGCCTGAATGGGTGGCATCGGATAGTCCGGCGTGAAGAAAATCATTCTTGCCTCGATCGCGGTGGTGCTGGTCGCCGCGGCGGTCGGCCTAGGGGTTTGGCGCGAGCGCCATGCCCGCCAACTGCCGCTCGGAATCGTCTCCGGCAACGGCCGTTTGGAGGCGACCGAGATTGACGTCGGCGCGAAGTACGGCGGACGTATTACCGAGGTGCCGGTATACGAGGGCGACGATGTCGCGCCGGGGCAGCCGTTGCTCCGTATCGACACCAGCGAGGAACAGGCGCAGCTGCAAAATGCCGATGCCGAGCTGCGGCGGGCGCGGGAGTCGCTAGGGTATGCCGGCCAGATGCTGCGGGTGGCCCGGCACGATCTGGAACTGGCCCAGATCATCTTCAAGCGCTCTGTCCGGCTGGTCGAGCAGGCGGCGGCTTCGGCCGAGAAGCTAGATCGCGACCGCACCGAGCTGAGCAACGCCTTGGCTCGGCTCGATGCGGCCCAGTCCCGCATCGGCGAGGCGGAAGCCGGCATCGACGGCGTCGCCGCCGAGCGGCGCCGGCTCGAATCGGTGGTGCAGGAAAGCGTGCTTCTGGCGCCGAAGGAAGCACGGGTGCTGTACAAGCTGTCGCAGCCAGGCGAGGTGCTGCCGCGGGGCGGCAAGGCGCTGACCCTGATCGATCTGAACGACGTCTACATGATCCTCTATCTCGGCGAGGCGGAAGCCGGACAGGCGGCGATCGGCGGCGAGGTGCGCATCGTGCTGGATGCCCTGCCCGAGCTGGCGCTGCCGGCGCGGCTGGTGTTCGTCTCGCCCAAGGCCCAGTTCACGCCCAAGCAGGTGGAGACCGCGAGCGAGCGGGAGAAACTGATGTTCCGCCTCAAGGCGCAGGTCGATCCGGAATTTCTCAGGACTCATCGCGGCATGGTTAAGCCCGGCATGCCCGGCGTGGCTTATGTCAAGCTCTCGCCGGACGCTTCTTGGCCGCCGTTGCGCCGATGAGCGCGGTAGTCCGAATCGAGGACTGCCGCCACCGCTACGGCAAGGTCGATGCGCTGGCCGGCATCACGCTGGAACTGCCGGCCGGCGAGCTGACCGGGTTCGTCGGTCCCGACGGGGTGGGAAAGTCCACCTTGCTGGGTTTGATCGCTGGGGTCCGGGAGCTGCAAGCCGGGCGTATCGAAGTGCTGGGCGAAGTAGCCGCCGACCCGAAGGCGCACCGGCGGTTGTGCTACCGCATCGCTTACATGCCGCAGGGATTGGGGCACAACCTGTATCCGACGCTTTCGGTGTGGGAGAACGCCGAGTTTTTCGGCCGGCTGTTCGGGTTCGGCGGGGCCGAGCGGCGCCGCCGAATCGAGCGCCTGCTGGTGGCGGTTGGGCTGGCGCCGTTCCGCGACCGTCCCGCCGGCAAGCTTTCGGGCGGAATGAAGCAGAAGCTCGGTTTGTGCTGCGCCCTGCTGCACGAGCCGGACCTGTTGATCCTGGACGAGCCGACCACCGGAGTCGATCCTTTGTCGCGACGCCAATTCTGGGAGTTGATAGACGCGCTACGGCAGGAGCGCCCCGGCATGAGCGTCCTGGTCGCCACGGCTTACATGGAAGAAGCCGCGCGCTTCGGGCGGTTGGTCGCCATGGACGCCGGGCGCATCTTGGCTGTGGGCACTGCGGTGGAGCTGCTGGCTCTCACCGGTGCCGCCGATATGGAATCGGCCTATGTGGCTCTGTTGCCGCTGGAAAAACGGCGGGGGCACGAAGCGTTGTCGATCCCGCCCCGCAGCAACGGACGGGGCGAGGTCGCTATCGAGGCCTACGGCCTGACCCGCCGCTTTGGCGATTTCCTGGCCGTGGACCAAGTCAGTTTCCGGATCGAGCGTGGCGAAATCTTCGGCTTCCTCGGCTCCAACGGCTGCGGCAAGACCACGACCATGAAGATGCTCACCGGTTTGCTGCCGGCCAGCGCCGGTTCGGCGTCCCTGTTCGGCCTGCCGGTGGCTTCCGGCAATTCGGCCATGCGCCGCCGCATTGGCTTCATGTCGCAAGGGTTTTCGCTCTACACCGAGCTGACGGTGCGGCAGAATCTGGAATTGCATGCCCATGTCTTCGGTCTGCCGCCGTCCCGGATCGAAACGCGGATCGGCGAGCTGGTGTCGCGCATGGAGCTGGCCGCATACCTGGATGCCTTGGCCGAGTCGCTGCCGCTCGGCATCCGCCAGCGGCTGTCGCTGGCGGTGGCCTTGGTGCACGAACCCGAGCTGCTGATCCTGGACGAGCCGACTTCCGGCGTCGATCCGGTTGCCCGCGACCGGTTCTGGGAAATCCTGACCGAGTTATCGCGCGACAAGGGCGTGACCATCTTCATATCCACCCATTTCATGAACGAGGCCGCGCGCTGCGACCGCATCTCCTTGATGCATGCCGGCCGCGTGCTGGCTCAGGGCGCGCCTGCGGAGCTGGTTCGGGAGGCCGGGGTAGGGTCGCTGGAAGACGCTTTCATTGCCTGGCTGGAGCGGGGTGAAGCGGGCAAGCCCGCTGCCGAAGAGGCTATGCCCTCGCTGGCATTGGGAGCACCGGCGCCGACCTCTCATCCGTGGTTCAGTCCGCGCCGCTTCCGGGCCTATGTCTGGCGCGAATCCATGGAGCTAGTCCGCGATCCGATCCGCCTCGCCTTCGCGCTGATCGGGCCCCTGCTGCTAATGGTGGTGATGGGCTACGGCATTTCGCTGGACGTCGAGCATCTGCCCTATGCCGCACTCGACTACGACCGCACGCCGGAGAGCCGGCGCTATCTGGAGCATTTCGCCCATTCGCGCTATTTCGAGGAGCGGCCGCCGCTGAGCGGCGACGAGGATTTCATGGAGCGGATGGCGCGGGGCGAGCTCAACTTCGCGGTGGAGATTCCGCCGGGGTTCGGGCGCGATCTCAAGGCGGGCCGTCCGGCCGAGGTGGGGGTTCGCATCGACGGCAGTATTCCGTTCCGGGCGACTACGGTGCAAGGTTATGTGGAGGCCGTACATGCCCGTTTCCGCAGCGACATGATCGACGAAAGCGGGAGCCGCGGCTGGACGGAGCCGCTACGGGTGGAGACCCGGTTCCGCTACAACCCGGATTTGAAGAGCGTCTATGCCCTGGTGCCGGGCGTGATCGCGGTGATGCTGGCGGTGGTTCCTCCGATTTTGACCGCAGTCAGCGTGGTGCGGGAAAAGGAGCTGGGCTCGATCACCAACCTGTACGCCACGCCCTCGACCCGGCTGGAATTCCTGCTGGGTAAACAGTTGCCCTACGTCGTGGTCGGCCTGGTCAACGCACTGTCCCTGATCGCCCTGGCGCTGTGGCTGTTTGGCGTGCCGGTTAAGGGCGATCTCTCGGCGCTATTGCTGGGGGCGGCGCTGGCTGTTGCCGCGACCACCGCTTGGGGGCTATTGATTTCGGCCTTTACGGGCTCGCAGATCGCCGCGCTGTTCGCGGCTTTTCTGCTGTCCATCGTGCCCGCCATCAATTTCTCCGGGTTTCTGTCGCCGGTGGCTGCGCAAGTGGGCGCCGGTGCGGCGATGGGGTACGGTTTCCCGACCTATTGGTTTCTGACGATCTGCGTGGGGGTATTCACCAAATCGCTGGGGTTTGCGGAACTCTATGCGAATCACGCCGTGCTGGCGGCCTTCGTAGGGATTTATTTGGGGGGAAGCTTGCTACTGTTGCGGACCCGTGCGCGTTGAGCCGGCGGCCGGACCTGGCGATCCGTCCGGTCGCCGGACCGTCTGCTCAGGCGGCGGCTTGCCCGGCCTCCGCTTCCAGCTCCATGGCTTCTGAGGGTTCCGTTACCGCCGATGCGGCTGCCGCGGCGGCGGCGAGATAGGCGGCTACCGGATCGTCCGACGCCGTGGTTTCGGCTGCGGCCTGTGCCGTTCCCGCCTGCTTGGCGCTTGGGGTCGAGTAGATGGCGTACAGCATGTAGCCGAGCAGTGCCAGGGCGATTGCTATGACGGAAAAGTCCATCGGTCCTCCTGATATAGTTGTTTGTGGGCACGAAGCCGCCGCATTTGATCGAAATGGGTAAATACGGCGTCAATCGTAGGGTAATTATGGATCAAGCGGAAAAACCACACCATCCCTGTGTGAATGCTGGAGGTATTCTTTGGGTACCGCCGCGGTGAAGGCGGGGCGATTACGCACGATTTTCCGGCTGGGGCTGAAGGAGTTGGTCAGCCTGCGGCGCGACATCGCCATGCTGGTACTCATCGTGTACGGATTTACGGTGATGATCTATATCCCGGCCAGCCGGGGCATGCTGGAGCTGAAGAATGCCGCCGTCGCGGTGGTGGACGAGGACCGCTCCGAACTCTCCCGGCAGATGGTCGCAGCCTTGCCGCAACCGTATTTCCAGATTCCCGAGCCGGTGCACTGGAGCGCGGTCGACCGGGTTCTGGATGCGGGCCGCTACGCCTTCGTGATCGACATCCCTCCTCGCTTCCAGGCGGATTTTCTGGCGGGGCGGCAGCCGGAAGTCCTGGTCGACATCGATGCCACAGCGATGAGCCAGGCCGGCATCGGCGCGGGCTACATCGAGCGGATCCTCCGTGAGGAGGCCGCAGGTTTCGGGCGCAATGGCGTGGTAGCGGAGGAGGCGGGAGTCAAGTTGGCCCTGCGCACGCTGTTCAATCCGAATGCCCAGGAAAGCTGGTTTGTCTCGGTCATGGTGCTCATCAACATCGTCAACCTGCTGTCCATCATTACTTCCGGTGCGGCGCTGATGCGGGAGCGGGAGCGCGGCACCGTCGAGCATCTCCTGACTCTGCCGTTGGGGCCTTTCGAAATCGTATGCGCGAAGATCTGGGCCAACGGACTGGTGGTGGTTGCCGCGGTGGGTTTGTCGCTGACCCTGATGGTGCGCGGAGTGCTCGGTATCCCGCTGGCGGGTTCGCTGCCTTTATTCCTGGCCGCTACGGCGTTGTATTTGTTCACTTGCACGGCGATCGGCATATTTTTGGCGACGCTGGCGCGTTCGATGCCCCAACTCGGCCTTTTATGCATACTGGTGGTGTTTCCGATTACTACCTTGTCCGGCAATACCGTGCCGCTGGACAGCATGCCGGTGGCGATTCAGCGAGTGATGGCTTTCTTCGCCTCGACGCATTACGTCAAAATTGCCCAGGCCGTGCTGTACCGCGGCGCGGGTTTTTCCACCGTATGGCCGGAATTTTTGGTCATGGCGGGTATCGGCGCCCTGTTTTTTCTGCTGGCGCTGGTCCGCTTCAGGCATACCGTCGCCCGGCAGGTGAGCTGAGCGCGGTGTTTCTTTTTCATTCAAGGAGTCCCGATGAAGTTCCTGTCTTTCGCATTGATCGTGCCCCTCATTTTGTCCGCGTGCAGTTGGTTCAAGGGCGATGAAACCAACCCGCACTTCGCCAAGCTCACCGGCACCGCCAGCTGGCATGAGAGGGTCGATTTGAGTCCGAACGCGGAACTGATCGTCCGGCTGGAAGACGTGACCCGGCACGACGTGCGGCCGGAACTGGTCGGCATGACGGAGGATACCTGGCCTGGTTCTTCGCCGGCCTCTTTCGAGATTTCCTTCGACCGGCGAGTGGTTGCGGACGACCGCCATTACCGGGTCACTGCGGTAATCAAGCAGAATGGCGAGACAGTGCTCGCTACTAAGCGCGGGATCCCTGTGCTGACCTTCGGCCACCCCGACCGGGCCGAACTGGAGCTGTACCGGATTCCCGGGCGCTAGCCCGCCCTGCTTGAGACGAGCGTTCCCAGGCAGGGAATACCGAGTTGTCATATTGGCTGGCTATCCTTCATTAGTTTCAAGTTGGATCGAACCTTGCTTTGCAAGCAATGCCCGGATAAAGCGCGCGGGTTTCCTTGATGAGCGGAAGAGCATTGTTCGTTGGAATCGGTGGAGGTGTGGTATGGCGGGATTGGCACGAGTCATCGCCCAGGGCGATGCGGAGTTGTTGGCGGCGATAGCCGAGAATTCGGACGAGCTGTTCCGGGAGAGTAGGCCCGGCGAAGATTTCAGAGTTTTTCAGCGGGAGCCCGATCCTGCGCTGAGCGGGTTCGTCGATACCCTACTGAGGCAAATTCTGCGGCTCGATGTCGCGCATCTCATCGACTTCGAGAATTTCGACTTCCGCAGTTTGCTGCCATGGGCCGAGAATATTCCGGGTTACCGCGCCTGGGTGTGGGACGTTACCCAGCTGACCTGCCGCTGGTGCGACTGGCACCGGACCGAGCGCGCCATTTTGCGGCTCCGCACCCTGGATGCCGGCGCAGCCGAGGATGAATCCGGCGGCCTGCAACTGTCCTGCGTCTATGGCGGGGGGCAAAAATCCCGCCGGTTCGGCATGGCGTGGGAGGGCGCCGAGGCCGGCGCTGGCGACGGGATGCGCCGCGTCGTTGCCTCGCCCGATCTGGTGCCGGCTTACGCCGTAGCCATCTCCACGCCGCGAGCGCGGCAGGTGTTGGATTTCCCGCGAGGATTGGGGCAAACGCCCCGGCGCATGCTGTTTACCGTCGATCTTCCGCGCTGAATCGAGCAAGCTTTTCCTAGAGTTGCATGGCTGCGTATTGGGAAGTCTGATACGCATCCTGCGGCGCTTCCGTTTGCCCTGTGATAGATTAAGTTTTAAGTCGCAGGCTGCCGTGGTGCGTCCATGTGGTTCCAGAAGACTATCCTTCTCAAGTCCCGTCCTCGCGGGTTTCATCTGATTACGTTCGAATTGCTGGAACAATTGTCGGAGCTCAAGCGCATCCGCCAGGGGCTTGCCCATTTCTTCGTTCAGCATACTTCGGCTTCCCTGACGATCAACGAGAACGCAGATTCCGACGTGCGCCGCGATCTCGAATCTCATTTTATGGCGCAAGTGCCCGAGCGCGCGCCGTTTTACCGTCATACCCTGGAAGGGGATGACGACATGCCGGCCCACATCAAGGCTACCCTGGTTGGCAGCAGTCTGAGTATTCCTGTGCGCGACGGCCGTTTGGCGCTGGGTACTTGGCAGGGAATTTATCTGGGCGAACACCGCAGGGACGGCGGCGCTCGTTCCGTCGTCGCTACCTTACACGGCAGCAGCGACTGATTTTCACGGTTCACTAAGCGAGGTCGATATGCGCAGAGCTATGGTTTGGGGATTGACGTTGTGCGCCGCGGTGCCGGCGTTATCTACGGCAAAGCCGGTGCCGGTCGAGGCTACGGTTTACCGCAGCCCCACCTGCGGGTGCTGCAAGAAATGGGTCGAGCACATCCAGACGAACGGCTTCGCCGTCAAGGATATAGTCAAGGACGATATGGCCGCCGTGAAGCGGGAACTGGGAGTGCCGGAGAATCTGGCGTCCTGCCATACGGCCGTGATCGGCGGCTACCGTGTCGAAGGCCATGTACCGGCGGCGGACATCCGCCAGCTGCTCGAGGCCAAGGCGCCGTTGTTGGGCTTGAGCGTGCCCGGTATGCCCGCCGGGACACCGGGCATGGAAATGGGCGGGCGCAAGGACGCTTACAGCGTCATCGGTTTCGGTCCCGGTGCGGGCGTGCAGACGGTGCATAAGTACCCGGCGGAGTGAAATCTTGAGCAGATCGAAAAGCGTGCTGCTGGCTGGCGACGTCGGTGCCACCAAGACGGTATTGGGGCTGTTCGATTGCTGGGGCGACAAACTGGTCGGCTTGAGCGAAGCAGTGTTCGCCAGCGCAGACTACAGCGGGCTGGAGGCGATCATCGTAGATTTTCTGCAGCAGCGGGGCGTCAAGCCGGACGTGGCTTGTTTCGGCGTACCGGGGCCTGTCAGCGACGGCCGTTGCGACATCACCAATCTGCCTTGGGTGATGTCCGAGCCCGATTTGGCGGCGGCGACCGGCATCGGCATGATCCGCTTGCTCAACGATGTCCAGACCATGGCGTTGGGCATGGCCTACCGTTTGGGGGAGGAGGACTGGGTCGATTTGAACCCGGCGGCATCTCCGCGGCCCGGAAACATCGCAGTTATCGCGGCCGGAACGGGTTTGGGCGAAGCCATCCTGTACTGGGACGGAAAGCGCTATCACGCTTTGCCGACCGAAGGCGGCCATACCGATTTCGCGCCCAACGGGCCGCTGGAGGAGGGGCTGCTATCGTTTCTGCGCGGCCGTTTCGACGGGCATGTGAGTTACGAACGCATACTCTCGGGAGCGGGACTGGGGAATCTTTACGACTACCTGCTCAGCGTGGATGCGGCTCCGGAGAGCGAAGCCCTGCGCGCGGCGTTGGCTGCGGCGCCCGACCGAGCGCCGCTTATTGCAGAATGGGCGTTGGAGCGGGGCGATAAACTTTGTACGGCGGCGCTCGAGTTGTTCGCCGGAATTTATGGGGCCGAGGCCGGTAACCTCGCGCTCAAATCGTTGGCTCTGGGCGGCGTCATTGTCGGCGGCGGCATTGCGCCAAAGCTGTTGCCCGTCCTTCTTTCAGGGAAATTCATGGCTGGATTCGTGGCCAAAGGGCGGCTCGCGGAACTTCTGGGCGAGTTACCGGTGAGGGTTGCCGTCCACCCTCAGCCAGCTCTGATGGGGGCAGCGCACATGGCCAAAGAAATGCTCTAGAGCTGCCGGACCGAATGCCGACAGGCGGTGCATTTGTGGCAGAATGCAAGGCGGGTTGGGGTAGGTGTCCAGCAGCCTCGCTTGCGATTCACTATTTGTCCATAACGGAACCTGGGGGAAGCTATGTTCAAGACATGGGTAGTTGCCGCAGAAAGCAGCCGTGCTCGAATCTTCGCCATCGAAAATCGCGTTAGTCCGCTCAAGGAAATCGACGACCTGGTTCATGCCGAAGCACGGGCCATGGAGCAGGATCTGACCTCCGACCGACCGGGCCAGGTGTTAAACAGTTCGACCGAGGGCCGCCACGACTATGAAAAGCCGATGGACGCCAAGCAGCACGAGGCGCAGGTATTCGCCAAGCAAGTGGCCGCGCGCCTTGAGCAGGCGCGCGTCGCCGGCGATTGTCTCTCGCTCATTCTTATTGCGGGTCCCGAATTTCTCGGCTTGCTGCGCCAGGCTTTGAGCGGGCCTACCGCCAAGCTGGTCAGCAAAACCCTGGACAAGAATCTGGTTCAGAAGACCGAACAGGAAATCCGAACATACCTCTTCTCATGAAAATCGGTGTACCTAAGGAAATCAAGGATCTGGAAAACCGGGTCGCCGTTACTCCGAAAGGAGTCGCGGCCCTGGTTCAGGCGGGGCACGAGGTGCGGGTCGAGGCTTCGGCCGGTGTCGGCTCGGGTTTTGCCGACGAGGAATATCTGGTGGCGGGGGCGTTGCTTTGCGACGCGGCTGGCGCTTGGGCGGCCGATCTCGTGGTCAAGGTGAAGGAGCCGGTACCGTCCGAATATGGCTACCTCAAGAGGCAGCTGGTGTTTACGTTTTTCCACCTGGCTGGGGTCGATTCCGGTTTGACGCTGGCGCTGCTGGATGGCGGTACAACGGCAGTGGCGTACGAGACGCTGGAGGACGGGCTGGGGCGCTTACCGTTGCTGGCGCCCATGAGCGCCGTAGCGGGCAACATGGCCGCCCAGGTCGGTGCGTATTATCTGGCCCGCTTCAACGGAGGCCGAGGTGTCCAACTCGGCGAGGTCATGGGTATACGCCATGGCAGGGTCGTGGTGATCGGCGACGGTGTGGTCGGCTCCCATGCTGCTCTGACCGCCTGGGGCATGGGTGCCAATGTTCAGGTCATGGGGATGGTGCCAGAGAAGGGCGAGGCTCTGCGCCGGCGCGCGCCGGGGCTGGAGTTCGTCCTGTCCGACAATGCCTGGCTGGCGGAAGCTGTGCGCGATGCGGATCTGGTGGTGGGGGCGGTGCTGCAGCCTGGTGCCCGCGCCGACTACATCGTGACCGATGCGATGGTGAGGTCGATGCAGATGGGAGCGGTGATCGTCGACGTCAGTATCGATCAGGGCGGCTGCGTAGAAACTTCCAGACCGACCTCGCATTCCCATCCCGTCTACGTCGAACACGGCGTCATCCATTATTGCGTCACCAACATGCCGGGGGCGTATCCGCGTACTTCGACCCTGGCACTGACCGATGCGACCCTGCCTTATCTGCTGCGCCTGGCCAAGGAGGGCGAGGCTTGTTTACGGGCTGACGCAGGGTTGGCCAAAGCAGTGAATACCTACGACGGCTGCATCACCTGCCGCGCGGCGGCGGAAGACCTGGGGCTAGCGGCTCGCTACCGGGCGTTTCCGTCGTAACCCCGGTTTTAAGGGAGCCGCTCAGTACGGCTCCTTGTCTTCGTCTTCCAGCACGTCGTCCAGCGTCAGATCGTCGGCATCGTGTAGGTGCAGGTCGGGATCGCTATAGCCTAGATCGTCGGTTTCCACATCGTCGAAAGGCGCGCTCCAGTCTTCCGGAGCTTCGATCGCTGTGATCGAGGTTTGACCCCATGCGCTTCGGTCGAGTTCGTTCAAATCTCCTTCCAGATACTGGATACCGATGGTATCGCCGTCTTCGTCCAGAGCGACCACGCGAAATTGCCGGCCGTTGTCCCGATCCTCGTACCAA
>JAQTYA010000198.1 GCA_028688525.1 Methylococcus sp.
TGCGCGTGGCCCGCATCGCCAATGCCGAGCATGTCGAGGGCGCGGACAAGCTTCTGAAGCTGACGCTGGACCTGGGCGGCGAGACCCGCACGGTGTTCGCCGGCATCAAGTCGGCCTATGCGCCGGAGACCCTGATCGGGCGGCTGACCGTGATGGTGGCCAATCTGGCGCCGCGCAAGATGAAGTTCGGCCTATCGGAAGGCATGGTGCTGGCGGCGGGGCCGGGCGGCGGCGACATCTTCATCCTGTCGCCGGACCAGGGCGCCCAGCCGGGCATGAAGGTCAAGTAGCCTGGATATGGCGTCCGCCAACCGCGAATGGATGGAGCGCGATCTGGCGGTGCTGTGGCACCCGTGCAGCCAGATGAAGGACCACGAGTCGCTGCCGCTGATCCCGATCCGCCGCGGCGAGGGCGTGTGGCTGGAGGATTTTGACGGCAAGCGTTACCTGGACGCGATCAGCTCCTGGTGGGTCAATCTGTTCGGCCACTGCCATCCGGCGATCGACGCCGCCCTGGCCGATCAGCTCGGGCGGCTGGAGCAGGTCATCTTCGGCGGCTTCAGCCACGAGCCGGGCATCCGCCTGGCGGAGCGCTTGGCCGCACTGACGCCGCCGGGGCTGGAGCGCTGTTTCTACGCCGACAACGGCTCGGCGGCGGTCGAAGTGGCGCTGAAGATGAGTTTCCATTACTGGCGCAACCTGGGGCGGCACGGTAAAACCCGCTTCGTCACGCTGGAGAACAGTTACCACGGCGAGACCCTGGGCGCACTGGCGGTGGGCGACGTCCCGTTGTACAAGGAGACCTACCGGCCTTTGCTGATGGAGGCCGTGGCCGCGCCTAGCCCTGACGCTTACGGCCGCGATCCGGGCGAGACCGAAGCGAGCTATGCCGAGCGGCGCTTCCGCGACATGCTGGAGATTCTGGAGCGGGGCGCCGACGAAATCTGCGCGGTGATCGTCGAACCGCTGGTGCAGTGCGCCGGCGGCATGCGCATGTACGACCCGGTCTATCTCCGTTTGCTGCGCGAAGCCTGCGACAGGCTCGGCATCCACCTCATCGCCGACGAGATCGCGGTCGGCTTCGGTCGCACCGGCACCTTGTTCGCCTGCGAGCAGGCTGGCATCAGCCCAGACTTCCTGTGCTTGTCCAAGGGACTGACCGGCGGCTATTTGCCGCTGGCGGCGGTCATGAGCCGGCCGGAAATCTATGCGGCTTTCTACGACGACTACGGCACGTTGAAGGCATTCCTGCATTCCCACAGCTACACCGGCAATCCCTTGGCTTGCCGCGCCGCCTTGGCGACGCTGGAGCTGTTCGAGCAGACCGACGTGCTGGCGAACAACCGCGAGTTGGCGCGCTGCATGGCGGAATCGGCGCAGCGCTTCGTTGAGCATCCCCAGGTTGCCGAGGTCCGCCAGCGCGGCATGATCCTGGCTATCGAAATGGTGAAGGACAAGGCTACCCGCAAACCTTATCCCTGGCAGGAGCGGCGCGGTTTGCGGGTCTACCGCCACGGGCTGGAGCGGGGCATGCTGCTGCGTCCTCTGGGCAATGTGATCTATTTCATGCCGCCTTATGTCATCACCCCCGAGCAGATCCGCTTCATGGCGGAGGTGGCTTGGGAAGGGCTGCTGCTGGCGACGGAGGACTGAGCTCATGCGCATTTCGAGACTTTATCTGCCGGTGCCGATGGAAACCGGCGCCGAAATCGTGCTGGACGAGGAGCGCGCCCATTATCTACGCACGGTTTTGCGGCTCAAGCGCGGCTTCGAACTCACGGTGTTCAACGGCGCAGGCGGCGAGTTCGCTGCCTGGATCGGCGCCTGCCACCGGGAAGAGGTCAGTCTGACGGTCGGCGAGTATAGGCCGATTGATCGGGAATCCAGGCTCGATGTGCATTTGGGACTGGGCATCTCGCGCGGCGAGCGCATGGATCTGGCCATCCAGAAGGCGGTGGAGCTGGGCGTTGGTGCGATCACCCCGCTGTTCACCGAGCGCTGCGTGGTGCAGCTCGACGCCGAGCGCAAGGCGCAGCGGCTGGAGCACTGGCGCCGGGTGGTTTGGGCGGCCTGCGAGCAAAGCGGGCGCAACCGCGTTCCGGAAGTGCTGGAGCCCCAGGACATGGACGCATGGTTGCCTAGCCCCGCGGGGCTGAGGGTCTTTCTCGATCCCTACGCTTCCCTCAGCCTGCGCAAGCTGGCGCCAGTGGGCGAGGAGGCTGTTACTCTGCTATCGGGACCGGAGGGCGGCTTCAGCGACGCCGAGCGCGATGCGGCGGTGGCGGCGTCGTTCATTCCCGTCCGCCTCGGACCCCGCGTACTGCGCACCGAAACCGCAGCCCTGGCGGCGCTGGCGGCGATCCAGACCCTTTGGGGCGATCTGGCCGCCTGAGCATTTCACTTACTCCTATCGAGCGGAAAATTCCATGTTGTCTTTATCACTCGCCCTGCACGTCCTCTCTGCCGTACTCTGGGTCGGCGGCATGCTGTTCGCCCATCAGGCGCTACGTCCCGCCGCCGGTTTGCTGCAGGAGCCGGAGCGGCTCAAGCTTTGGAGCGCGGTGTTCGGGCACTTCTTTCCCTGGGTCAAGGCCGCCATCGTGCTGCTGTTCCTGACCGGGTTCGGGCTGATCCGGGCCTACGGCGGCTTCGGCCAGGTGGGCTGGCCGGTGCATCTGATGCTGCTCATCGCCCTCACTATGACCGTGATTTTCGGCGTGATCTACGCCCGGCCGTACAAGGCGCTGAAAGCGGCGGTGGCGGCGGAGGATTGGCCGGCAGGAAGCGAAGCCTTGGGCGTCATCCGCCGCTTGGTCGGCATCAATCTGCTGCTCGGATTGATGACCGTGGCCGTGGCCAGCGGCGGACGCTTCCTGGCGGTTTGACGCTCAGAGATTTCTCGCCGCCGCGACGACTTCGTAGGCTTTGCGGATCTGCTGAGTTTTTTCGTTGGCGATGCGTACCATTTCCTCCGGCATGCCTTTCGCGACCAGTTTGTCCGGGTGGTGCTGGCTGATGAGTTTGCGGTAGGCGCGCTTGATTTCGTCGCCGCCGGACGCCGGCTTGACCCCGAGGACGGCATAGGCGTCTTCCAGCGTGTTCTCGCGGCGGCGCGAAGGGATACTCCGGTTGCCGCTGTACGACGAGTTCTGGTAAGCGCGGGCGAAGCGTATCGCCGCATCCAGGCGCCCTTTCATCGCATGGTATTCGAAGCGCGAAACCCTGAGCTGGTCGCAGATGCCGATCAGCATGCGCTCTTCGGCCAGATTGATCGGTCCGTCGGCAAGCGCGGCTTCCATCTGAATTTCCAGAAAAATCCGGATCAGCGCGTAGCGCCGCTGGCATTCCTTGCGGAACTGCTCGACCGCCTGGTACAGAGGAAAATCGGGTTGCTTGCCGCGGGTGAACAGCTCGATGGCGGTGCGGCGCATGCCTTCCGACAGATCCATGCGGTTCATCACCGTCCGCGCGACACCGATTTCGGCTTCCGAGACCCTGCCGTCGGCTCGGGCGATGTGGCCCATCA
>JAQTYA010000084.1 GCA_028688525.1 Methylococcus sp.
CAAAGTTGGGTGCCGCGGCTGAACTTTGCCGTTCCTTTTGCACATCGTCTCGATATCACCAGAAACTTATATACAATGGTTTCATGGGGCGGTTCTGCCGGTAGGGGGAGGCGTCCAAACAAGGCGGCCTCCTTGCTGAAGGAGTATCGTCGAATCATGAGAGACCCTAAGGTCCGAGGAGGAGGTTATGCCGTATTCAGTCCACACATCTCGCCGCCGTTTCTTGCGCCACACGGGGCTAGGCCTGTTCGCGCTGGCCGGTACGCCTGCCTGGGTTCGGGCGATGACCATGCCGGGTCCTAAGCTTAGTCCGAACAAGGCTTCCCCTGCGTTCCAACCGGACGCGGAAATCGAGCTGACGGCCCGCTGCGGCGCGGTGCCGATCTTGCCCGGCCGCTCCACGGCGGTTCAGCAATACGCCGCGCGCTTGGTGAAAGGGCCGGACAATACTCTGACGAACTTGCCGGGGTCCTATCTAGGGCCGGTAATGCGCCTGCACAAGGGCCAGAGGGTGCGAATCCATTTCCGTAACGAGTTGTCCGAGCCCACCATCGCGCACTGGCACGGCCTGCACGTCCCGGCGTTGATGGACGGGCATCCGATGTACGCACTCGATCCCGGCGAGACCTTCGTGTACGAGTTCGAGGTGCGCAACCGGGCCAGTTTCAACATCTACCACCCGCATCCCCACGAAATCACGGCGAAGCAGGTTTATCATGGCTTAGCCGGCGGCCTTCTGGTGAACGACGAGGAGGAGGCCGCGCTGGAACTGCCTTCCGGCGAGTACGAAATTCCCATCGTGTTGCAGGACAGGCGCTTCGATGGCGACAACCAACTCGTCTACGTCCGTCACATGCATGAAAGGATGATGGGATTTCACGGCGATCGCATCCTGGTCAACGGCCGGCCCGATTTCGCGGTCGAGGTGGCGACCCGCGCTTACCGGCTGCGCATCATGAACGGTTCGAATGCGCGTATCTACAAACTGGGCTGGGACGACGGTACTCCTGTCACGGTAATCGGCGTCGACGGGGGCTTGCTGGAAGAGCCGGAAACCAAGCCTTACGTGATGCTTGCGCCGGGTGAGCGCCTCGATGTCTGGGCGGATTTCAGCGGGCGCAACGTCGGCTCGCAGCTCGTGATGCGCAGTTTGCCGTTTACCGGCGCCCTGCCGGCGATGGCGCAGCGGATGATGGGCGAGATGATGCACTCGGGTTTGCCTCTGGGCAGCGATTATCCGTTGTTCACGGTTAGAGTGGCGCGTAAGCAAAGTGAGAGCCCCGCGCTGCCTCGGCGTCTTGCGAAATTGACGCGTTACACCTTGGCCGATACGGCCAATCCGGACAAGCCCGTACCCTTGGCCATTTCAGAGGGGCCGATGTCCATGCTGCTGAACGGACGCGCCTATGCCCATGACGATTTTCAGGCATTCGAGCGCATTCCCCTAGGCAGTGTCCAGCTCCTCGAAATATTCCACGATCATGGCGGCGGAGGGCATGGGATGGGCATGCAAGGCGGCATGGGGATGGGTATGATGGGGCACGGCGGTATGGGCATGATGGGCGGGCATGGCGGAGGCGGTATGGGCATGATGATGTCTATGGCGCATCCGATCCATTTGCACGGCCAGTCCTTTCAGATTTTGAGCCGTACGGTGAGCCATATGGCATTGGACGATTACGCGAGCGTCCGCGAGGGCTTCGTCGACGCAGGCTGGCAGGATACCGTGCTGACCATGCCGGGGGAGCGTATCCGCCTCATCAAGCCGTTCCAGGACTTCAAAGGAGCGTTCATGTATCACTGCCACAATCTAGAGCACGAGGACATGGGCATGATGCGCGAGTTTTCGGTGGAATAGCGCTGCCGCCGTTGCGTCATAGCCAAGTATGGGCGGGCCGGATAGAATTCCCGGTCTGTTTTACGACCGCGGGGTTACCGCTTCGGGCTCCGTGTCTTTTCTGGATTCCCTTATAAGGCCAGCCATGCGCATCGGAACCCCAAATTCGCACAGTGCTACCCGGGTGCTGCTTCTGGGCAGCGGCGAGCTCGGCAAGGAAGTGGTGATTTCTCTACAGCGCTATGGCGTGGAGGTGATCGCCGTAGACCGTTATCCCGGGGCGCCGGCGCAGCAGGTCGCGCATCGTTCCCACGTCGTCGACATGACGGACCCGGCGGCGATCCGAGCGCTGGTCAAACTCGAGCGGCCCCATTTCATCGTGCCCGAAATAGAAGCGATCGCCACCGATGCCTTGGCTGAAATCGAACGCCTGGGCTTGGCGGAGGTGATTCCCAATGCGCGGGCGGTGCAGCTCACCATGAACCGCGAAGGTATCCGGCGGCTGGCGGTCGAAGATCTGGGTCTGCCGACCTCGCCCTATGCTTTTGCCGGATCGAGCGAAGAGCTTGCCGCCGCCGCGGAGGCCATCGGTTTTCCGTGCTTCGTCAAACCCATCATGTCGTCTTCCGGCAAGGGCCAGTCGATGCTGAATGGTCCTTCCGAAGTCGAGGCCGCTTGGAGCCACGCGCAGGAGGGCGGGCGCGTCAAGGCCTGTCGGGTCATCGTCGAGGGCAGGATCGATTTCGATTTCGAGATCACTCTGTTGACGGTGCGCTCGCAGGCTCGGGACGGCACGGTCCAGATCGATTTCTGCGAGCCGGTCGGCCATCGCCAGCAAGGCGGGGATTATGTCGAGAGCTGGCAGCCGCAGGCCATGAGCCCGAAGGCACAGGAGAGGGCGGAGGCGATCGCCCGGTCGGTAGTCGACGCTTTGGGCGGGCGAGGCTTGTTTGGTGTCGAACTGTTCGTGCGGGGTGAGGAGGTTTGGTTCAGCGAAGTGAGCCCGCGGCCGCACGACACCGGAATGGTGACCATGGTGACCCAGTCCCAGAACGAATTCGAGTTGCATGCCCGCGCGATCCTGGGTTTGCCGGTCGATACCGGTTTGCGGCGTCCCGGCGCCAGCGCTGTGATTTACGGCGGGGTAGCGGCGATGGGCATCGCTTTCGATGGGTTGGCGCAGGCGTTGTACGTGCCGGAGTCCGAGATCCGTTTGTTCGGCAAACCGGAAGCTTTTCCGCGGCGGCGCATGGGCGTGGCTCTGGCCTCGGCGGGCAGCGTGGACGAGGCGCGGCGGCGGGCGGAAGCCGCTGCTGTCGCAATTCGGCCGCTGGAAGTGTCGGAGGAGCTTGTCTCATAAAACGAGGGGATGGTATAAAACCTGCTGTTAACCTCTTGACGACGAAGACGGGAAGAATGTCGATGCGAAAACGTCTTTGGGTCGCGGTGCTGCTCGGGGGGCTTCCGGTTGCGCAGGTGTCGGCGGATGTTTACAAGTTCGTGGACAAGAAAGGCCATGTCTACTACACCGACCGACCCCAGCATGACGGCTATAGGCTGATAGCGACCACCCAACTGGCCAAAAAGCTCGGTTCTCCGCCGGCGGTGGCTGCCGTTGCCAGGCCCCGGCAAGTGTCGGTTTCCCTGGAGCGCAATCGCGAAATGCTGGCGCCGCTGATCTCCGAAGTGGCGGAGCGCTACAATCTCGACCCGCTGTTGCTGCACGCGGTGATCCACGCTGAGTCGGCCTATAACACCGAGGCGGTTTCGGGCAAGGGCGCGGTAGGGCTGATGCAGCTGATGCCCGACACCGCAGCCCGTTACGGCGTGCGGGATCGGGCCGATCCCGTGGAAAACGTCTACGGCGGCGCCCGTTATCTGAGCGACCTCATCGGCATGTTCAACGATGTGAGTCTGGCGGTTGCGGCCTACAACGCCGGCGAGAACAACATCATCAAATACGGCAATAGGGTGCCTCCGTTTCCTGAGACCCAGGATTACCTCAATCGCGTGATCGAATACTACAATCGCCTCAACTGAGGTTGGTGCTCAGACGACGGCCACGCCGCAGCGCGCCAGCAGCTCGGTGAGCCGGATGAGGGGTAGCCCGACCAAGGCGTTGGGATCGTCGCCCTCGATACGCGCCAGCAGGCTGATCCCTAAGCTTTCCGATTTGAAGGCGCCGGCACAGTCGTAAGGCTGGTCGATGTCGACATAGCGCTCGATCTGGGCACGGCTCAGTGGCCTGAAGTGCACTCGGCAGCGGTCTAGCGAGGTATGGCCGATGCCATTGCGGGCGTCATACACACACAGCCCCGTCAGAAAAGTCACTGTCTGTCCCGATGCGAGCAGCAACTGGGCCACGGCATTTTCGCGCGAGCCAGGTTTGCCCAGCCGTTGCCGTCCTAGGACGGCAACCTGATCGGAGCCGATGATCAGACCATCGGGGAACATCGGCGCCAATGCCTCTGCCTTCTGCTGCGACAGGCGCAGCGCGAGATCGTCCGGCGCTTCGCCGGGCAGACTTGACTCGTCGATATCCGGGGATGCTGTCTCGAAAGCCAAGCCGAGCTTCCCCAGCAAGTCTCGGCGATAGCTCGACCCGGAGGCCAGCACGAGTGAACGGGGCATGGATATCAGATGCCGTTTTGACAGAAGTTGGATGTTATCTGTATTATTGCACGATTATGCCCCCTCACCTCCCTGAATTCGTCGATCCGCTGGAGTTCGCGGACAAGCGTCGCCGGCTGGTGGGCGAGTTGCCGTTGGCGATGTTCGATCGCATCCAGGAGTTTCTGTCCGAGAAACGGGGTAGCGTCCGGATCGAGCTTGAATTCGGCAAGGACGGGCGATGGTCGGTGGTGACCGGCAGAGTGGAAGGCGATCTGGCGCTGCAATGCCAGCTCTGTATGGAGCCGCTCAACTTGCAGGTGCAGCTTAAGGTATCGCTGGGCGTGGTGGGGTCGCTGGACGAGGCCGACCGTTTGCCGGGAGCCTACGAGCCGCTGGTTTTCGGCGGCGGGGTACCGATGCGGCTACTCGATCTGGTTCAGGACGAACTGGTGTTGGCGATCCCCCCAATACCGCAACATTCGGATTGCGGTTCGGCGGTGCGCGCCGAACCTCGGCAGGAGTCCAAGCACAGAGAAAATCCGTTTGCTGTGCTGGCCCAATTGAAAAACAACGATTAGCAAGTCTTAGGAGTCATCATGGCTGTTCAACAAAACCGCAAGACACGTTCGAAGCGCGGCATGCGCCGGGCGCACGACGCACTGAGCGCGAGCGCACTCTCCGTCGAGTCGAACACCGGCGAAACCCATCTGCGCCACCACGTGAGCCCGGACGGCTTCTACCGTGGCCGCCGCATCGTCGAGCCCAAACGCGACGCCGAAAGCGAAGAGTAAGCGCAGACCTTCAGGTCTTGCGGTTCGGTAAATTTAAAATCTGACTTTTGATGGCGGTGCATGCAGCGCGGTAACGGTATGACGACTATCGCTTTGGATGCGATGGGTGGTGACCACGGACCTCGGGTTGTGGTGCCGGCGGCTTTGGATAGTCTGGAACGGAATCCGTTGCTGCGGCTGGTGCTGGTCGGCGACGAGTCCGTGTTGAACGAGCACCTTAAGGATGCCCGGAGCCGGTTCGGCGAGCGGCTGGCGGTACATCACGCCTCCCAGGTGGTGGAGATGCACGATCAGCCGTCCAAGGCGTTGCGCAACAAAAAAGACTCCTCGATGCGCGTGGCCATCAACCTGGTTAAAGAGGGTCAGGCGGACGCTTGCGTCAGTGCGGGTAACACCGGCGCGCTCATGGCCATCGCCAGGTTCGTTCTCAAGACTATACCCGGCATCGACCGCCCCGCGATCATCGCTGCGGTACCTTCCATGACTGGGCATACTCATGTGCTTGATCTTGGTGCCAACGTCGATTGTTCCGCGGAGCATCTCTACCAGTTCGCCGTCATGGGCTATGAATTGGTGCGGGCGGTAGAGGAGACCGAACATCCCACCGTCGGGTTGCTCAATATCGGCGAAGAGGAAATCAAAGGTAACGAGCAGGTCAAGCGGGCTGCCGAACTGCTGAGTGGCGCGCCCATCAATTTCGTTGGCTATGTTGAGGGCGACGACATTTTCAAAGGGAGCGTCGACATCGTCGTTACGGACGGCTTTGTCGGCAACGTTGCGCTGAAGAGCAGCGAGGGTCTGGCGAAAATGATCGTCCACTTCATCAAGCGAGAGTTTTCCAGCAGCTGGTTGACTAAAATTGCTGGCTTGGTAGCGATGCCGGTGCTCAATTCGTTCAAGCGCAGGATCGATCCTCGCCAGTACAACGGTGCCAGCCTTCTAGGCTTGCGCGGCATCGTGATCAAGAGCCACGGCAACGCAGACAGGTTTTCCTTCGCCAACGCGGTTTCAATCGCGGTGAAGGAGGTCGAGAAGGCCGTTCCGCACCGTATCGGCGAGCGGGTGACCGACGCCTTTGCCGGGAGGAGCGCCGGGTGAGCCGCTATTCCCGCATCGCGGGTACCGGCGGTTATCTCCCGAAGCAGGTGGTGACCAACGACGACTTGGCCAAGCGCGTCGAAACTTCGGACGACTGGATTATCGAGCGTACCGGCATCCGTCGGCGCCACATCGCGGCGCCCGAAGAAACCGCTTCCAGCATGGCCGAGATCGCCGCTCGGCAGGCGCTGGAGGCAGCGGCCATGGATCCCGGCGCGCTCGATCTGATCATTCTCGCGACCAGTTCCCCGGACCGGGTTTTCCCTAGCACAGCCTGCCTTTTGCAGCAGCGGCTGGGCGTGCGCAGCTGCGCGGCCTTCGATGTGCAGGCAGCCTGCTCGGGCTTTATTTTTGCCTTGAGCATCGCGGATCAGTACATTTCCGCCGGGAACGCCAGTCGTGTGCTGGTGGTCGGCACGGAAGTCAACTCCCGTTCCGTCGATTGGGACGACCGCTCGACCTGCATTCTGTTCGGCGACGGCGCCGGTGCCGTGGTGCTGGAGGCTTCCTCCGAGCTGGGCATCATGAGCACCCATATCCATTCCGACGGCCATTACCAAGATCTGCTCTATTTGCCTAATCCGGCCAGCAATGGCGAGGGAAGCGGAAACGACGAGAGCCGTACCATCCGCATGCAGGGCAGCGAGGTCTTCAAAGTCGCTGTCAACACGCTGGGGCGCATCGTCGACGAAACCCTGGAGCAGAACGGCTTGCAGAAGTCCGACGTGGATTGGCTGGTGCCGCACCAGGCGAATATCCGCATCATTACGGCGACCGCAAAAAAACTCCAGTTGCCCATGGAACGCGTCGTTGTGACTGTAGACGAACAAGGCAACACCTCCTCGGCCTCGATACCGCTCGCTTTTGACGAAGCCGTGCGGGACGGACGCATCAAGCGCGGTCAAACCGTGCTGATGGAAGCTTTCGGCGGCGGTTTTGCCTGGGGTTCCGCTCTTTTGCGCTATTAAGTAAAGACGTTTTGTAATGCCCAATATCGACAATAGCCTGGCCTTCCTTTTTCCGGGGCAAGGGTCCCAATCCGTCGGCATGCTGGCCGAACTCGCCACAGCGTTTCCGGAGGTCGGACAGACTTTCGCCGAAGCTTCCGAGGCTTTAGGCTTCGATCTGTGGAAACTGGTGCAGGAGGGGCCTGAGGAAGAGCTGAATCGGACCGAGAACACCCAGCCGGCGATGCTGGCGGCTGGAATTGCGACCTGGCGGGTCTGGTGTGCGGCTACTGAACGCCGTCCCGCTTGGATGGCCGGTCACAGCCTGGGCGAATACACCGCGCTGGTTGCCTCCGGCGCGCTCGGCTTCGCCAATGCTGTCAAGCTGGTTGCGGTTCGGGGCCGGCTGATGCAAGAAGCCGTTCCGACCGGGCAGGGCGCCATGGCTGCCATCCTCGGCTTGGACGATCCTCAGGTGGTTGCCGCTTGCAAAGAGGCATCTACCCCCGATTCGGCGGTGACGCCGGCCAATTTCAATGCGCCGGGCCAAGTGGTGATCGCCGGGGCGAGTGATGCGGTCGAGCGAGCAATCGCCGCGGCTAAAGCGTTGGGCGCAAAACGCGCGGTGCTGCTGCCCGTCAGCGTGCCCTCTCATTGCGGGCTGATGTCCCCCGCCGAGGAGAAATTTGCGGCGGTGCTGTCGGAGACTCCGTTCGGATCGCCGCGGGATCGAATCGGCGTGGTGCACAACGTCGACGTCGCCATGCATCCCTCGCCAGAGGTCATCCGCGCCGTGCTGGCCCAACAGATTTCCAACCCCGTGCGCTGGTCTGAGACCATACGCTTCCTGAGCGACCAGGGTGTAAGGCGCTTCGTCGAATGCGGCCCAGGCAAGGTTCTGGCCGGTCTCAACAAGCGTATCGTCAGCGGCGAAGCGACGCTTGCCCTCGTGGATCAGGATTCGTTGAACATAGCCTTGGAGTCGATCCGATGACGGATCAGATAGCAATTGTCACCGGTGCCAGCCGGGGTATCGGGCAGGCCATCGCCCATCGGCTGGCGCGAGCCGGGCATACGGTTGTCGGGACCGCGACTTCGGACGGGGGCGCCGCGGCGATCGGCGCAGGCCTGAGTGACGCTGGCTTGGCCGGTTGCGGCCGGGTACTCGACGTGAGCGACCCGCAATCGGTCGAGCGTTTCATCGATGCCGTCAGCGAAGAGTTCGGCGTGCCGACCATCCTGGTCAACAACGCCGGTATCACCCGCGACGGCTTGCTGATGCGGATGAAGGACGAAGACTGGGATGCGATCATCGACACCAATCTTTCGTCGGTCTACCGCATGAGCAAAGCCTGCCTCAGAGGTATGATGAAGGCTCGTGCCGGGCGCATCGTCAACATCACCTCCGTAGTTGGTTTGACCGGCAACGCCGGACAAACCAACTACGCGGCGGCTAAGGCCGGCATCATTGGCTTCACCAAATCCTTGGCCAAGGAGATCGGTTCGCGTGGCATCACCGTGAACTCGGTGGCGCCGGGCTTCATCGATACCGATATGACTCGGGCTTTGCCGGAGGCGCACAAGACGGCTCTGCTGTCGTCTATTCCGCTGGGAAGGCTGGGCGAGTCTGAAGAAATTGCGGCAGCGGTCGCCTTTCTATGTTCGGACGATGCGGCTTACATCACCGGCGAAACCCTCCACGTCAACGGCGGAATGTTCATGCCGTAAGCGGCTTTTTATGCCAGAGTGCTTGTGTTCGTAGGAATTCACACTAAAATCTCCGCACCTCTAAACTTGAATAAACACTGAGGACAATAAAAGATGAGTGATATAGCAGAACGTGTAAAGAAGATCGTCGCCGAACAGTTGGGCGTGAAGGACGAGATCTCCAACGAAGCTTCCTTTGTGGACGATCTGGGCGCGGATTCTCTGGACACGGTCGAGCTGGTCATGGCTCTCGAAGAAGAGTTCGAATGCGAAATTCCGGACGAGGACGCCGAAAAGATCACCACGGTTCAGCAGGCGATCGACTACATTCAAAGCCATACCTGATCCGCTTCACCCTGTCATCAGCCCCACGGGACATCTTCATCCGGTGGGGTCTCTTTCGTTTACCTCTAGGTCATTCAGCGTGAGCAAGCGTCGCGTCGTCATTACCGGGCTGGGAATGGTCTCTCCGGTCGGCCTCAGCGTGTCCGAAAGCTGGGATAACGTTCTGAACGGCCGCAGCGGGATCGGGCCGATCGAGCATTTCGATGTCTCCGAATTTGCCACCCGTTTCGGCGGCAGTGTGCGCAATTTCGACGTGACTCAATATCTACCCGAAAAAGATGCTAAAAAGATGGATGTGTTCATCCATTACGGGATGGCGGCGGGGAGTCAGGCGTTCGAAGATTCAGGGCTCGAGATTACCGGAGCAAACGCCGACCGGGTCGGTGTTTGCGTAGGTTCGGGAATCGGCGGGATCACCGGCATCGAAAATGGTTATGGGGTGTACTTGAAAGGGGGGCCCCGCAAGATTTCGCCGTTCTTCGTGCCGGCCAATATCATCAATATGATTTCCGGCAATCTGTCCATCAAGTACGGGCTGCAAGGCCCGAACTACGCGATCGTGACGGCTTGCGCCACGGCGACGCATAGCATCGGCAGTGCAGCCCGGATCATTCAGTACGGCGATGCCGACGTGATGGTGGCGGGCGGCGCCGAGATGGCAAGTTCGCCGACGGCTTTGGGCGGCTTTATCTCTGCGCGGGCTTTGTCGCGTCGCAACGACGATCCGGTGCGGGCTAGCCGTCCTTGGGATAAGGACCGCGACGGTTTCGTGCTGGGCGACGGTGCCGGGGTGGTGGTGCTGGAGGAGATGGAACACGCCAAGCGGCGCGGCGCCCGCATCTATGCGGAGCTGATCGGCTTCGGCATGTCGGGTGACGCCCACCATATGACCCAGCCGCCGGAAGACGGCGAAGGCGCGGCGCGCTGTATGCGGCACGCGATGTGCGACGCAGGCGTCAATCCGGAAGACATCGATTACATCAACGCCCATGGCACTTCGACGCCGGCCGGCGATTTGGCCGAGACCCGCGCGATGAAAGCGGTTTTGGGCCAGCATGCCTACACTACGGCGATCAGCTCGACCAAGTCCATGACCGGGCATTTGCTCGGCGCCGCGGGCGGAATCGAGGCGATTTTCTCAGCGCTAGCGATACGGGATGGCGTCATTCCGCCGACCATCAACCTGGATACGCCCGATCCGGACTGTGACCTGGATTACGTGCCCCATACCGCGCGGGAAAAGAACCTCGACGTGGTCATGTCGAATTCCTTCGGTTTTGGCGGCACCAACGCGACACTGATCTTCAAGAAATTCGGCTAGACGCGGAACGCTCGCCGGCTTTTCCCTGATTCCGCGAGTGAGAGTCTTAGTCAACGGAGTCGCCTCCCAAGGCGTCGATGTGCGCGACCGGGGATTTCAATACGGCGACGGCATCTTCACGACTCTGCGCTCGGTCGATGGGCAGCCGCGTTTACTCGCTTGGCATCTCTCGCGCCTTGCCGACGGCTGCGCCCGTCTGGGGATGCGCTATCCGGGCGGAGGCTTGTTAAGCGCCGATCTCAGAGCGCTCGGCGATGCCTCCGGCGAAAACGTCATCAAGATCCAGCTGACCCGCGGTATCGGTGGCCGAGGCTACCGCCCGCTGACCGAGGGTGAACCGACTCGCGTCGTCTCGCGCTATCCTTTTCCGGCATTTCCGAAGGCTTATTACCATTCAGGGGTGAGTCTGACGCACTGCCGTACGCCGCTGGGCATCAATGCAGCTCTGGCCGGAATCAAGCACACGAATCGGCTGGAGCAGGTGCTCGGCCGGGCGGAATGGGCCGACGAATACCAGGAAGGCTTGATGTGCGACACTGAAGGTTTCGTCGTCGAGGGCACCATGAGTAACGTATTTATGGTCAAGTCCGGCACGTTGGAGACCCCCCTGATCGACCGGTGTGGCGTAAACGGCCTGATGCGGCGCTTGATTCTGGAGGTCGCGCAGGCTTCAGGGATGGCCGTGCGCGAGCGGCGGATCCGTCCGAACGAATTGGCGTCCGCCGACGAGTTATTCCTGACTAACTGCGTCATCGGCGTCTGGCCGGTGGCTCGGCTGGATTCCAAGACTTATGGGATCGGGGAGACGACGCGTATGCTGAGCGCACGGGCGGACGAATGGCAGCGGCAGGAGGCGCGGTCTTGGTGAAGCGCGCGGCCGTCTTATCGCTGATCGCCGGCGCGGCGCTGGTCGCCGTTGCCGTGAGCGATTATCTGAAATCGATCGGACGGCCCGCCGCCAATCCTGAGCCTGTCGTGTTCGAGATCGTGCGCGGCCAGGGCCTCGGGGAAATTGCGTTCGCCTTGCGGGACCGGGGCGTGATCGACGAACCCTGGTGGTTCATGCTGCAAGCCTGGCAGGACGGTGCAGGGCACAAACTGAAATCCGGCGAATACGAGATACCGCCCGGTATCGACCGGAGTCGGCTGCTCCGGCTATTCGTTTCCGGCAAGGTTCGCCAGCATGCCGTGACCTTGGTCGAGGGCTGGACTTTCCGGCAGATTCTGGCTGCACTCCGTGCTCAGCCAGCTCTGGATCACCGCATTGGCGACGAGGCCGACGGTGCCGCGCTCATGCAGGTATTGGGGCAAGCTGGGCTCGGCCCGGAGGGGCGGTTTTTTCCGGACACCTATTTTTTCACCAAGGGAACGCCAGACGTCGAGATCCTGAAGCGCGCCTGCGCCCGTATGAGCGCGGCGCTGGTACAGGAGTGGCCGCGCCGGGCGCCTGAACTTCCCTACCGGACGCCGGACGATGCGCTGATCATGGCCTCTATCGTGGAAAAGGAAACCGCGCGGACCGAAGAGAAGCGCGAAGTGGCCGGCGTACTGGTCCGTAGGTTGCGCATCGGCATGCCGCTTCAAGTCGATCCGACCGTGATCTACGGTCTGGGCGAGCGCTATGACGGCAAGTTGAAGCGCGAAGACCTCAAAACGGATACACCCTACAACACTTATTTGCACCGCGGCTTGCCGCCTGCTCCGATCGCCGCGCCGGGGCTGGCATCGCTGCAGGCTGCGCTGAACCCGGCGCAGGGCGACAGCTTGTACTACGTCGCGCGGGGAGACGGCGGCCACCAATTCTCGCGGACCTTGGACGAGCATCATCAGGCGGTCGATCAGTACCAGAAGAGCAAGCAGCCATGACATCGGGCAAATTCATCACGCTGGAAGGCGGCGAGGGCGTAGGCAAGTCCACCAACGTCGAGTTCATCCTGAACCAGCTGCGTGAGCGCGGGCTGGAGGTTGTTGCTACCCGGGAGCCTGGCGGTACGCCTTTCGGCGAGTCGGTGCGCAGCCTTTTCCTGCACCAGGACAACATCAGGCCGGAGGCCGAATTGCTGCTGCTGTTCGCGGCCCGGGTCCACCATCTCCGCGAGGTGGTCGAGCCGGCTTTGAAGCGCGGCGCCTGGGTGGTCTGCGATCGTTTCACCGACGCCAGCTATGCCTATCAGGGCGCAGGCCGGGGCATCGAACGATCGGTGGTCGATTTCCTGCGGGACTGGATCCAAGCCGGATTGAGTCCCGATCTGACCCTGCTGCTGGATGCACCGGTCGACACCGGCCTGGGCCGGGCCCAACGGCGTAGCGGGCCGGATCGGCTGGAAAGGGAGGATGCGGCTTTTTTCGCACGGGTGCGGGAAGGCTATCTGGCGTTGGCGCGGGCGGAGCCCAGACGGATACGGGTCATCGATGCCGCCCAGCCCTTGCCATCGGTGCAGGCGGCGATCGCTGCGCAGCTGGATACGCTGTTTTCGGATCATGCCTGACCTCGGTCGGCCTTATCCCTGGCTGGAGCCGGCCCGGGCTAGGCTGGCGGCCTATCTCGCCTCCGGCCGGCTGCCCCAAGGCCTGCTGATTTCCGGCGCGGCCGGCGTCGGGAAAGCAGCATTGGCCGACGAATTCGCCCGCAGGTTATTGTGCGGAGCGCCGGAGCCGGACCGCGCCTGCGGCGTTTGTTCCGCCTGCCGTCTGGCCGAGGCTGGCAATCACCCGGACTACCTTCGGGTCGAACCGGAAGAAGCGGGTAAACGGATCACCGTCGATACGGTCCGGAAGCTGATCGAAAAGCTGTCGCTCAAACCGCAGTACGGTGCTTCCCGTGTGGTGCTGATCCGCCCGGCGCATGCCATGAACGCGGCGGCCGCCAACAGCCTGCTCAAAACGCTGGAAGAGCCTGATCCACAGACTTTATTCATCCTCGTCAGCGAGCAGCCGGCCCAACTGCCGGCGACGGTGTTGAGCCGCTGCCAGCGGCTGGAGATCGGCCTGCCCGAGCGGGGCGAGGCTCTGCGCTGGCTGGCAGGACGGGGGATCGGCGGGCATGCCGAGGCTTTGCTGGCCATGGCCAGCGGCGCGCCGCTCCGAGCGGCCGCGCTGCAGGACGGCGATTTAGCCCGGCGCCGCAATAAAGTGTTCGAAGATTGGGTTGCGGTATTCCGGGGGTGTGCCGATCCGCTCACGGTCGCCGAGCAGTGGGCCAAGGAGGACGGCGATGCCGTTACCGGCTGGCTGCAATCCTGGCTCATGGACCTGATCCGTATCGGCAGCAGCGACACCACGCCGGGGGGACGGCTGGCGAACGCCGACTTGGCGGGAGGGTTGCGGCATCTGGCCGAGGGCCTGGATCTTCGCGGTTTGTTCGGTAGGCTCGACGAGATAGCGGCGGCCCGTCGCAGCTTGGAAGGTCAAGCCAATCGGCAACTGATCATGGAAGATATCCTGATAAACTGGAGCCGGTCGAGATCAGCAGGAGCGCAACCGTGAGCGAAGAGCAGGAAAATACCCGCCAGGGCATTCTGGCGCTCACCATCAAGGACAAAAACGCGCTCTACGCCGCCTACATGCCGCTGATCAAGGGCGGCGGGCTGTTCATCCCGACGACGCGCAGCTACCGCTTGGGCGACGAGGTGTTCATGCTGCTGCAGTTGATGGACGAAGCCGAACGGATCCCTATGTCGGGCCGGGTGGTCTGGATCACGCCGAAAGGCGCTGCCGGCTTCCGTTCGGCCGGCATTGGCGTGCAGTTCAGCGACGAGGACGGCGGCGTGACCAAGACGCTGATCGAAAGCTACCT
>JAQTYA010000008.1 GCA_028688525.1 Methylococcus sp.
CTTCGATGATCAGCAGGCTATTGGCCATAGGCGGGGGTCTCTCCAGAAGCAGCAATGTGACGCGGGATGACGAGCGTGCAGCAGGCTCCGCCTTGTTCGCGGTTGCTCAGTTGCATCTGACCGTTCACTTCGCGGATGAAGCGCTGCACCATGGCGAGGCCGAGGCCGGTGCCGCCTTGGCGTCCGGTCCCAAACGGACGGATGCCTTGTTTCAATAATTCTTCCGAAAAACCTGGCCCATTGTCGCAGACCTGGATGATCAGCAGCGCGTTTTCGGCGCGGACTCCGATCTCGATTTTTCCCGGTGCCGCGCCGATCGCCGCAGCCGCATTCAGAATCAGGTTGAGCAGGGCCTGCCGCAGCGTGCAATCCGGCAAATGGCATGACAGTTTATCGGGCACTTCGTAGCTCAAATCGATGTGGGTGGGAATCTGGTAGCGAGTCAACGCGACCAAGTCATGCAGCAATACCGCGAGATTGAAATCCCGGGACGGCGCCGGTGTATGTTGGCCTTGAGCCAGCAGATCGTTGAGCAGCCGGGCCATCCGCTTGAGCTCGTCGATAATCAGCTCCAAGCGTTCGACTTGATCGGGATTGCCGACTTCGCTCTTGAGATTGCTGCAGCTCATCTGGATGCCTGCCAGCGGATTGCGCAATTCGTGGGCGATACCGGCGGCGAGTTCGCCCAGGGCGGCGAAGCGCTCGGCCCGGGCCAGACTGTATTGTTGTTCGAGCAGGGCTTGGGTGGCCGAACGCACATCTGCTTCCAGCGATTCCGCATAGCGCCGCTTGGTTTCCTGCAATTCGGCGAGCTGGCTCACCATGTCGTTGTAGCTGGTGAAAACCGGCAGCAATACGGGGTCCAGGTTGCGGGTTCCGATCGGCGAAAAATCTTCCAAGGCGATCCGCGACAACAATTCCCGTAAATTCCGCAAGGGTTTTAGGATGCGGCGGGTCAGAAACAGCACCGTCACCAGCAAGATGGCTACGAGTGTCAGGCTGGCAAGGGTGATCTCGTTGCGGGTCTGTGTGCTTATGTCTTCTAGCAGTTCCTCCCGGCGGGCGGTTTCGGCGTCCAGCATTTCGCTCATGACATTGAGGGCCAGCAGCAGCCGAGTGCGCCGCGGGCGGGCGCCCAATTGGCCGAGCAGAGGATCGGTGAGATAGGCTTCGACGGTTTGGAGTTTGAGCGGCGAGTCGGGGTCGAAATGCTGGTCCGACTGACAGAGCTGGTTGAGGTCGCGCGCCAGCGCGTCGAACCGTCCCGGCCGAATGGCCTTGTCGCTGTCCTGCAGCGAATCGTTCAGCGCCTTTTGCAGATCCAAGCCCGTTTGCATGATACGGTGTGCATAACTGACGTGGGCGCGTATGGTCTCGAACCGTTCCAGGTTGCGCCAGATCATGCCCACCAGCACGGCTAGGACTAGCACGAGGAGGCCGAGCAATGCCCAGCCGCGAAGCTGGGCTGCACGGTAGACCAGGGGTTTCACGATGGGCATGTGGGTGCGCGGGGAAGGCAGCATTATATAGCCTGGGCCCCAAAGTATAGGACGAGGCGCTTCAGCTCGCTTGCTTGCCCAGCTTAGCCTTGCCCGAGCCCTCCAATGGAGCTTTCCGCCTTCTCGCCGCCAAGGGGTGGTTCGAATACGGAACGTGGGATTCCAGCCCCCGCAGTTCGCAGCGTCCGCCCCGCTCAATATAGTCGTGGCGGAAATGGTCGATGAATTCCATGACGGTGTGGTCGACGAAATCTGCGTTGGACAGGTCGAAGGTGATGCTCTTGCCTACGGGGAAGTCCGCGACTTCGCTCTTCAAGGCGATGAAGTTGGAGAAAATCGCCGATCCGTCGATGCGGATCACCAAGTGATCTGGAGCGGGCTCTTCGATGCGGTAGGAAATCTTGAGCAGATGCTTGGGGTGTACTCCCCGCGCCATGTGGATGAATAGCTTGGCGGTAATGCCGATGGCCACCCCGATTAGCAAATCCGTGGAGAGCACGCCGAGGATCGTGATCACGAACAAAGTCAGCTGCTCCCAGCCGATGTCCATGGTTTTGGCGAATTCCTTGGGAGAAGCCAGACGGAACCCTGTGTACACCAAGAGCGCAGCCAGCGAAGCCAGCGGAATTTCATGGATGAGATGAGGGAACGCCGCCACGAACAGCAGCAGGAAAGCGCCGTGGAAGAAATTTGCCCAGCCGGTCTTGGCCTCGTTGGTCACGTTGGCCGAACTGCGGACGATTTCCGCGATCAGAGGCAGGCCGCCAATGAGGCCGCAGACCAGGTTGCCGGCGCCGACCGCAGTGAGATCCCGATTTAGATCGGAATAGCGCTTGTAGGGATCGAGCTTATCCACGGCCACGGCGCTGAGGAGGGTTTCCAGGCTGCCGACCAGGCAGATGCTGATGACGGCGCCCCAGAAATCCAACGTCCAAATCTTGGAAAAATCCGGGAAGTAGAAGCCGGCGGTAAAGTCGTCCGGTATCGTCACCAGAAACTTGGGGCCGATGGTGTATTCATGATGGGGCAGGATCGGGTTGTCCGGATGGAACATATATATATGCTCGTGATCCAGGTCGAAGTACTTGCCGAGCAGCATCCCGCCGATCACCACCAGCAAAGGTGCCGGCACCATTTTGAGATAACGATTCCGCATCAGCGACCAGGCGATGAGGATCAAAAGGCCCGCAGCGCCGATCAGCGCGATTTCCGGATTTGGGTCAAGCAGGCTTTCCGGTATTTCGGCGATGGTGGCGATCAGATCGTCGCTGGCGGCTTCGGGCTTGACCCCTACCATCACATGGAACTGCTTAGCCATGATGATGATGCCGATCGCCGCCAGCATGCCGTGAACCACGGAAGCCGGAAAGTAGGCGTTGAGGCGTCCCGCCTTGAGCAGCCCTAGCGCGACTTGTAGCGCCGAGGCCACCACGATGGCGGCGAGCGTACAGCGGTAGCCCAACATCGCATCGCCCTGGCCCAGGGTTTGGGTTGCGGCGAGTATAACTACGATGAGGCCGGCTGCCGGCCCGTTGATGGTCATGTAGGAACCGTTGATCCGCGAGACCAGCAGGCCGCCGATTACGGCGGAGATGATGCCGGCCATCGGCGGAAAGCCCGAGGCCATGGCGATCCCCAGACACAAGGGTAGGGCGATGAGGAAAACCAGAAAGCCGGAAATGGCGTCGTTTTTCCAGTGGGCGCGTAACCCGGCTATGCCTCGCAGAGGCGTGCTGTGAGAAATCGTCGATGTTGTCATGAGTTGACTCGCATGGCGGCTGAAGTTCGGTATCTTCAAGCCAAGCGAAGACCGTGCCATTCTTCAATCTACTGAAAAACGGCCTGTCGGCTATGGGTGCCGCGAGAGAATCCGGCGCTGCTGGTTTGCACCGCCCATCATGGGCGGTGCATATACACCGTGGTTTGCCGGACGCCTTTTTGGCTTTCGCGTAAACTTGTCTGATCGTTAGATAGGATCTACCGGAAAATGTTTCCAGAAATTCCAGTGCTTCAATCCTTGCTCAAAGAAGTCGCAAGCGAGGAGTTGCTTCCACGTTTTGCCCATGCCCAGCGTTCGATCAAGCCCGATGGCAGTATCGTGACAGAGGCCGATTTTGCCGTGCAGGAGCGCCTGATCCGGGCGCTGCGCCAGTTGACGCCGGATTTCGGCGTGCTTGGCGAGGAAATGAGCGAGGAGGAGCAGCGGGAGCTTCTGGCTTCGGTCGAGCAGGGGTTGTGGTGTCTGGATCCGCTGGACGGGACCAGCAATTTCGCCGCGGGCGTTCCGTTTTTCGCGATTTCGCTGGCCTTGGTTCGGCAGGGGCGTCCGGTGCTGGGGCTGGTCTACGATCCGTTGCGCGAGGAGTGTTTTCACGCCGCGGCCGGCGGCGGAGCCTGGCTGAATAGCGAACGGCTGTTGCAGCGTCGGATAGGCCTGCCGCTGGCGCGCTGCATTGCAGTAGTCGATTTCAAGCGGCTGGAGAGAGATTTGAAGCGCCGCCTAGTGGATGAGCCTCCGTTCAGCTCGCAGCGCAATTTCGGTTCGACAGCCTTGGAATGGTGCTGGCTCGCGGCGGGCCGCTGTCATGTCTATCTGCATGGCAGGCAAAAACTGTGGGATTACGCTGCCGGCTTGCTGATTCTGGGAGAGGCGGGCGGAAGGGAAACGCGGTTGGACCCCGACGAGTCCGAAGTGAGCAGCATGGGCTCGCGCTCGGCGGTGGCTGCGCTCGATCCCGACTTGTTCGCCGAGTGGACGGCATGGCTGGGACTGGATAAGCGATTTTTGGGAAAATAGAGGGAGGCATGTAAAATGCGTGCCCACGAAGCTGGAGCGGAAAGACTGGATCCCGCGCCGGACATGCCCAACGCTTCCTTGGGAAGCGCTCGACCTTTAGGATTGCTCAGATGGCTTTTGTTGTTACCGAAAACTGCATCAAATGCAAATTTACCGATTGCGTTGATGTTTGCCCCGTGGATTGTTTTCACGAGGGACCCAATTTTCTCGTCATCGACCCCGACGAATGTATCGATTGTACGTTGTGCGAGCCAGAATGCCCGGCGCATGCCATCTACTCCGAAGACGAACTGCCGGAGGGGCAGGAGCAGTTCATTGAGTTGAATGCTGAGCTGTCCAAAACCTGGCCCAGTATTTCCGAAGTGAAGGAAGCGTTGGCCGATGCCGACGAATGGAATGGCAAACCGGACAAGCTCCAATATCTTGAGCGCTAATCGCTCTAGCGAAGCGCTGGGGCACGCGCCGTTGCCGTATCGGCGCGGCGCGGGCGTCGGCTTCTGCCGCGGGAGGCGGCAGTGAAGCTGCAGCAACTTCGCTACGTCTGGGAGGTCTCCCAGCACGATCTTAACGTTTCCTCTACCGCCGATGCGCTGTACACCTCTCAGCCCGGAATCAGCAAGCAGATCAAATTGCTGGAGGAAGAGCTCGGGGTCTCCATCTTCGCCCGCAACGGCAAGCACTTGACCGAAATCACCCCGGCGGGGATGCACGTGGTCGAGCTCGCGGGGCAAATTCTGAGCAAGGTTCAGGACATCCGCAGCGTTGCTCAGGAATACCGCGACAACTGCGTCGGGTCGCTTTCCATCGCCACCACCCACACTCAGGCCCGCTATGCCCTGCCGCTGGTCGTCGGCGAGTTCATGCGGCGTTATCCCGGCATCAAGCTCAACATGCACCAGGGCACGCCGGTGCAGATTGCGGAAGAGGCTTCGCGCGGCTTGGTCGATCTCGCCATCGCCACCGAAGCGATCGAGCTGTACGGCAATCTGGTGATGCTGCCTTGCTATAAATGGAACCGGATCGCCTTGGTGCCTCAGGGCCATCCCTTGGCCGAAAAGCCGGAACTCAGCTTGCAGGATCTCGGCGAATACCCTTTGATCACTTATGTTTTCGGCTTCACAGGACGCTCGCACCTGGACCAGGCGTTCAATCGGGCAGGTTTGAAGCCAAGGCTGGCCCTCACCGCGGTCGATGCCGACGTCATCAAGACTTATGTGAGGCTGGGGCTAGGTGTCGGCATCATTGCCAAGATGGCCTATAACCCGGATACGGACGCGGATTTGGTTGCGCTGGATGCTGCTCATCTGTTCGAAAGCAGCGTGACTAACATCGGTTTGCGCCGCGACGTTTTCGTCCGCGGCTTTCTCTACGATTTCATCGAGCTGTTCGCGCCGCACTTGACCCGCGAGGTGGTGGATCGGGCGTTGGCTTTGCGCGAACCGAAAGAACTCGAAGCTTTGTTTGCCGGTTTGAGTCTGCCCATCCGCTAGGCTCTTGGGCTTGTTAGCCTTTGGAGTCGCCGACGTGTAGTCCGCACTCTTTCTTGAGCGCATCCTCCCACCACCAGCGGCCTTCGCGCTCGTGCTGGTTGGGACGGATCGGGCGGGTGCAGGGTTCGCAGCCTATGCTCGCATAGCCTTTTAGATGCAGGGCGTTGAAGGGAATGTCGCAGGCGGCGATATAGTCCCAGACCTGGGACGAGGTCCAGTTGGCCAGCGGATTGAACTTCACCAAAGGATGCTCGGTGCTGGCGAAACCGGGGTCGGATTCGACTTCCGGCACCGCCTGTCGGGTCGGGTTCTGGTCCCGGCGCTGGCCGGTGATCCAGGCATCTAGCGTCGCCAGCTTGCGGCGCAGCGGGCCGACCTTGCGGATGCCGCAGCATTCCTGGTGCCCGTCCCGATAGAAGCCGAACAAACCCTTTTCCCGCACCATCGCTTCCAGTGCGGCAGAGTCTGGACACAGTACTTCCAACCGGATGGGAAAGCGTTCGCGTACTTCCTCGATGAAGCGGTAGGTTTCGGCATGCAAGCGGCCGGTATCCAGCGTGAAGACCTCAAGGCCCGGACGGATGCGCGCAGCCATTTCGACCAGTACCACGTCTTCCGCGCCGCTGAAGGAAAGGGCGATGCGTTCGAAGCGGTTCAATGCGGTTTCCAGTACGGTGCGTGGAGATCGGTTGGCCAATTCGGCCTGGAGTGTTTCGATTTCTGCGGGTGTCATGCGGTCGAGGTTATCGCCTGTGGGTTCATTTAGGTTTGAGCGAAATAATGCTGCAGGAACTCGGCGAAGGGCAGCGTGTCTGCCGCTTCGATCGATTCCTGTTCCGCGATGGAGTTTTCAGCCATGCGCTGCATCGCCGCGGCCGTTTCCGGAGTCAAGGGACTGCCGCGCATCGTCTCGGCATGCTGCAGGGACAGGCGTTGCGCGAACTCGGTGAAGGACTCGCGGTTGCCGCGCATTTCCCTTAGCATGCGGGCCGAAGGCAGGTGCTGATCCGGATCGGCGATCGCTAGGTACTGCCGTTCCAGCGTGGCGGAAAAGGGCTGGTCGGCGGCGCCTTCGTCCAAGGCCGCGGCGATTGGTGCCATGGATTCGCACAGTTGTTTCGCCCACAGCCGAAGATCCGCCGGCCCCTCTTCCCTGATCAGCACCATGCCCGGCGTGCGTCCGCAACAGGCGGTGGCCAGCATGTTGTTCGCCGCGGTTTTCTTTTCCTCGACGTTCATCGGCGGGCTGTCGGCCAGCAAGGACAGCAGCATGAAGGTTTCCAGGAACTGCAGCTGTTCGAGACTGATGCCGGCCGGGTGGTAGCAGTTCAGGTCTACCGAGCGCAGCTCGAGATAGCTGACCCCGCGCTTCTTCAGCGCCAGAGTGGGCATTTCGCCGGAGCGGGTGATCTGCTTCGGTCGCACCGTGCTGTAGTATTCGTTTTCGATCTGCAGGATGTTGGCGTTGAGCTGCCGGTATTCGCCGTCGGCATCGACGCCGATGGCCTGGTAGGGCGCATAGGGCGTGGAGATGGCGCGGCTCAGATTACTGACGTAGTCATCGAGATCGTTGGACGAAACGTCTAGGCTGGCCTGGTTGTCGTTGCGGTAGCCGATGTCGCTCATGCGCAGCGATGTCGCATAGGGTCGGTGCCAGGTGGCTGCGTCGAGTTCGGCGAAGCTGGCCGCCAGCGGGGTTTCCCGGCCGGCGAGGAAGGACTTGCTCATTGCCGGCGAGGCGCCGAACAGGTAAAGGATCAGCCAGCCGAAGCGCTGGATGTTGCGCAGCATGCCGAAATAGCGGTCCGCGATAAACTGCGGGAGCGGTCGGCGGTCGCCGGACAATTCTTGCAGTACCGGCCACAAATCCTCATTCACCGAATAATTGAAGTGCACCCCGGCGATGGCTTGCATTGCGCGCCCGTAGCGGTATCCCAGGCCGCGCCGGTAGACGTGTTTCATCTTGCCGATGTTGGAACGGCCATAGACTGCGATAGGAATGCTTGCGTCCCCGTCGATGCGGCAAGGCATCGAGGTTGCCAGCAGCAGTTCGCCGTCGATGTTGGCGTGTACGAAACGATGAATGTCTTCCATCGCCGCCAAGGTGTCGGCGCTGTCCTCAAAAGGCGGGGTGATCAGTTCGATCAGCGCCTCGGAATAGTCGGTGGTGATAGCGGAGTGAGTCAGCGCCGAGCCCAGTGCCTTCGGGTGTGGCGTTTGCGCGATTTCGCCGGCCGCCGTGATGCGCAGGCTCTCCTTTTCCAGGCCTTTCAATCCCTTTCGCAGCAAATGCGCCTGCCCGGCGCGGGCAAGCTGCTCGAGCCGCGAATCGATGAGTTTTCTCAAGCGCTGAAATCCTGAAAGATATTTTGCCGTGATCGTTGGGACGGGCTTACCAGCTGAACAGAACCCACTGCGGGACGTCCATGCTGCGGGCCAGGTCGGTGGTGCGGACGTCCATATTGCCGTCGCCGTCCTTGTCCATCAGAACGTAGGGCGGGCCGATCTTAGGCTTGACCTTTACCATGTAGAGCTTGCCGTTGATGCGGTATTCCTCGTAGAGGTCGTCGCCTTTGCGCATGATGGTCACGTCCGGCTCCAGCTCTTCGCCGCTCTGGACCGGCCCCGGAATGTCGGGCGGATCGGGTACCGGCTGAAGCTTGCCTTCCTCCGGGGAATCGATGCCCCAGGCAAGCGGCGCAAGCAGCAAAAGCAGTAAAGGCAGTCGTCGGATCGGGAATGGCATGGCCGTCGTCGAGGTATCCGTCATTCGGGGCGCTAATCATATTACAGATTCTGCTCCGCGTCGGTATCGCGCGGCAGCCGCAGGGATATCCTGACGACGAAGGCGAGTACGATCGCGCCCATGGTCAGCAGGATCACGATCGGGTCGGCGCCGTGGGCTGCTGCTGCGGTATAGAGACCGACTGCCGTCAGCATGGCGGCGTTCAGGAAAAAATTCTGAATCGCCACGGCGATGCCGGCACCGACATTGCGATGGCCGATGTCCTGGATGGCGGCGTTGAGCGGTACCACGAAGAAACCGCCGGCGATGCCGATGCCGAGCAGAGCGGCGCGGGCGGACCAGATGTCGGACGAGGCGGCCAGCAGGCCGAACATGAGGGCAATGGCGTAGCCGGCATAGCGGGTGCGGCGGATCGCGGCGAGCGGAATCCAACGCGGGGCCAGGGCTGCACCGATCACGATGCCGATGGCTGTGAACAGGGTCAGCTCGGCGATGTCGGTGGCGGTCTGAGTGTGGAGTACATCGGGTGCCCAGGCGACCAGCACGACGCGCAGAGTCGCGGCGGCGGCCCAAAACATGGCCAGGCCCAGCAACACCAGCCGGGCTCTGCGGGATTGCAGCAGGGCTTTGCTCTGAGTGACCAGTTGGCGGACGGCGGGGGTTTCGCTGTGGTGGCGTGCCGGCAATTTCGGCAGCAGTAGGCCGACCAGCACGGAAGCCAGGAAGCAGCCGCAGATGACCGCCAGGGCCGCCGGGATCGAGTGGTCGGCGATGCGGGCGCCGCCGACAGTCCCGAATAGAATGGCGGCGATGGTGGCGCCTTCCACCCAGCCGTTAGCTTTGACGAGGTGATCCTTGTCGGCGATTTCCGGCAGGATGCCGTACTTGGCCGGGCTGTAAAGCGCGGCCCCGGCTCCGACCAGCGAATAGGCGATGAGAGGCTCGACGCCGCCGAGCAGCAACAAGCCGCCCGCCGCCTTGATGAGGTTGGCGATGATCAGCACCCGAGGCTTGGATAGGCGGTCGGCCCAGATGCCTACCCAGGGGGCGAGCGTGACATAGGCGACCAGGAATACGCTTTGCAAAGCGGGGATGTACCACTCCTCGCGTCCGCCGTCCTGTAGCACGATGGCGATCACGGTGAACAGAATCGCGTTGTCGGCGAATGCGGAGAGGAACTGGGCGACGACTAGCGGAGCGAGGTCTTTGATCATGCGTCGGCCTCTACCGCCAGAAGGGCGGTGAGCGAGGGGTAGTCGATTTTTCCCGAGCCGAGCAATGGCAGTGCCGGCAGTATCCTTATCTGTTTGGGCAGGTAAAGCTCGCCCAGCCCTTCGGCCCGTGCCCTTTCCAGCAGCGGCGTCCGTTCGGCCCGAGCCTGGTTGGTAGCGAGTACGATCTGTTCGCCCTTACGCGGGTCGGGCAGGTTCACTACGGCATGCTGCGCATCTGGCCATACCCTGCCTGCCAGTTCTTCGATGACCGCCAGCGAGATCATTTCTCCGCCGATTTTGGCGAACCGTTTAGCGCGGCCCTTGATGGTGACGAAGCCGTGCGCGTCCACGGTCACGATATCGCCGGTGTCGTACCAGCCGGGGCCGAAATTCGAGGCCGGTGGTTCGATCCGGCCCGGCGCGTGGGCTTGGAGATAGCCGAGCATGACGTTCGGGCCTTTGACGTGCAAACGACCGCCTTCGGCGATGCCTTCCACCGGCTCCAGGGCGTATTCGATGCCCGGCATGAGGCGGCCGACCGAGCCCTCCCGGTAGTGCATAGCGGTGTTGGCGGCCAGCACCGGGCTGGTTTCGGTGACGCCGTAGCCTTCCATGATGCGGATGCCGAATTTATCGGTCCACAGCTTGCGGGTTTCCGGCTGCACTTTCTCCGCACCGGCGAACACGTAGCGGATACTGTAGAAGTCGTAAGGATGGGCATGCTTGCCGTAGCCGCTCAGGAAGGTATTGGTTCCGAACAGGATGGTGGCGTTGATGTCGTAAGCGAGTTCGGGAATGATCCGGTAATGCAGAGGGGAGGGATACAGGAAAATCCGGGTGCCCGACAACAGCGGCAGCAGGGTGCCGGTGGTGAGGCCGAAGGAATGGAACAGCGGCAGGGCGTTGAGGATCACGTCTTGGGGTCCGAAGTCCACACGCGCAGCGAATTGTTCGCGGTTGGAGAGCAGGTTGGCATGCGATAGTGCGACGCCCTTAGGCGCGCCTTCCGAGCCCGAGGTGAATAGGATCACCGCAGGCGCATCCGTCGATACGGGATCGCGGTAGCCGTAATCGACGGTAAGCCCTTTCAGCAGGGCACGGGCTTTGTCCAGCGCCGATACGTTTCGGAATACCTCGTCCAAATAGATGACCTTGACCCTCTGTTCGAGCTGGACGACGGTGTCCTCCAATTTGGCCGCCTCGACAAAGCGCCGGGAGGTAAGAACCGTCCGGATCGCCGCCGTCTCGCAGGCGGCCAGCAGGACCGAAATCCCGGTGCCGAAGTTGAGCATGGCGGGTATCCGGCCGGCGTGCTGCAGCCCCAGGAGGGTCGCCACGGTGCCGATGGCTGTGGGCAGCAGCACGCCGACGGTTTCGCCCGCCTCAGTCAGGCGCTGGAGCTTCTCTCCAGCGAACAGCGTGCGGGCGATAAGCTGGTTGTAGCTGGCCGGTTTGCGCTCGGTATCCTCCAGCACGAGGGTGCGGCCGCCATGCACTTTGCGGGCATCGAGCAGGGCCGAGAACAAGGTGCCGTGATGGTTGCCGGTGGCGAACATCATTTCGCTCATGAGGTCCGACAGCGCCAGCCCGGTATGGTGGCGGCGCGCCTCGCCGTGGGCGTCGGACGGCGGCACGATCTTACGCGGCGGCAGTATGTTGATGGTGATCCGAGGCAGCCAGCGCAGCCGGACCACCCCTTTGAGGCGGGAGAACGGTGTGTACTGGGCGCCGTCGATCCGAACCGGCAGCACCATCGCGTCGGCCTTGTCCGCCACCATGCCGGAGCCGTCGTAGATTTTCATCAGCGAGCCGGTCACCGTGATGCGGCCTTCCGGGAACACCACCGCTTTCCTGTCGCGACGCAGGTGGTGGGTCAAGGCCTTGACCGACATGGGGTTGATGGGGTCCATCGGAAAGGTCTGGACCCAGCGCAGGACCGGTTTGACCCACCAGGCCTCAGCAATGTGGGTGTTGATCGCGAAGGTGACGTCGTCGGGGAGAAAAGCCCAGAGCAGCAAGGGGTCGAGGAACGAGGTATGGTTCGAGACGATGAGCACTCGCTCGCCGGCGCCGTGGAAATGCTCGATGCCTTTGATCTGAACCTGGTACAGAGTTTTGAGTGCGAATCGTATTATCGGTTTGATCATTTAGGGGTGGGCGTGTGCCGGCCGTGTTGGATGTTTAGGATTCGGGACAGATGCAGATTTCGCTGTTCGCCTATGGCAGTTCGCAATTGCCGGACGTGATGGCCGCCGTGGCCGGGCGGGCTTTCGAGGCCGTGCCGGCTTGGCTCCACGGCTATGCGCGCTATCGGTTGCGGCGGCGGATCTATCCCGGGTTGCGGCGCCAGCCCGGCGCGGTCGTCGCGGGCACCTTGTTTCTCGAGATCGATCCGTGCGCGCTCGCCCGCTTGGACCGGTTCGAAGATGCCTTCTATACAAGGGCCGAGGTTACAGTTTCTACCGCGGCACTGGGCAACCGCTACGCGCAGGTCTATCTGATTCCGCCACGCAGCGAGCATTTGTTGACTGGCGGAGACTGGAACCTTGCCGATTTCGCCCAAATGCGCGGCCCCGCTTATCTCCGGCGCTGCCGTAGGCAATTCCGCTGAGCGGGGCTCACATCTTCGAATAAGGAGCGGCCGCTGGCGGGGCCGGTTTCTGGTCCCTGGCGGTCCCTGGAGTGAAGGCGGGCCCGTAGGTCGTTTCCTCGGAGAATTTCTGCCAGACGAATTCCGGGTGGGCGATCGGCTGGGTCGGTACCGGGAAGGTGATGAAGTCCACGGCGCCGGTGAGAGTGCGCCCGACCATGTGCAGCATACCCTTGAGCAGTCCGCCGGAGATGCCGAACAGGACATTGGTCTGATTGCTGGTATTGATCATGTTTTTGGGCACTTCCAGCCAGCCCAGGGTCAAGTTCGACAGGCCGCTGCCGAGTTTGAGCGAAGCGGTACTGCCATAGTCGTCGGCGCGTGCCGCGGGCGTTGCGGTACCCAGCCCTGCTAGGAGCAGCAGAATAGGGAGGGTGCGTCGTAGATTCAGCATGGCGGATTCCTCATAAAGCCGGGAACGGTTTACCACGGCAATGCCCTGCCGTCGAAATTCAGGAGCCGGCCGGACAGCGCCGGCGTGTATTCTTCGATGATTTTCCGCATGCCGCCGACACTTTGTTCCGCGGTCGTCGGCGCACTGGGACCGCCCATGTCGGTTAGCACCCAGCCGGGATTGAGGATCAGCACTCCGATGCCTCGCGGTTTAAGGTCCAGGGACAGGCTCTTGAAGGCGGCATTGAGCGCCGCTTTGCTGGAGCGGTAGTAGATTTTGCCGCCGCTGGTATTGTCGCCCATGCTGCCCATCAGGCTGGTGATGCCTACGATCAGTTTGCGGCGTCCGCACTCGAGATGAGGGAGGAAGCATTCCGCCATTTTCACCGGCGCCATGGCGTTGGTCCTGAAGACGTCCTGCCAGAGGTCGTAATCGACCGCCCCGAAACCGTTGCCGGCTTCGTCGCCATAGATGCCGGCATTGTTGATGAGGACGTCGAGCGGCTGTCCGGCTAGGGCTGTAGCCAGCTGTTCTATGGCCGTGAAATGCCGCACGTCCACGGCGTGGATGGCCAAGTTTTCGTAGCGCTCGGCTAACTCGCGCAGTGCGGGGGCGTCGTGGGGATGGCGGCAGCAAGCGATGACCCGCCAGCCGGCTTCGAGGTATTGCCGGGTGAACTCGAGGCCGAGACCGCGGTTAGCGCCGGTCACCAAAACTGAAAGCACGCGTGATCCCTCGACTGTGGACGGAGTGGAAGCGGATTCTATTATATCGGCAAGCACAAAAAAGCCCCTGCCCGTTCGGGGCAAGGGCTTGGCATTCCGCCGGGGAGGGCTTCAGCCGGCGAAGTTGGCCGCGGCGAATTCCCAGTTGACCAGGCTCCAGAAGGCTTCCACGTATTTCGGGCGAGCATTCCGGTAGTCGATGTAATACGCGTGCTCCCACACGTCGCAGGTCAGCAGCGGGGTTTGGCCCGAAGCCAGCGGGCAGCCCGCATTGCTCGTGCTGACCAGTGCCAGGCTGCCGTCGGCGTTTTTGACCAGCCAGGCCCAGCCCGAACCAAAGGTCGTTACCGCACACTTGATGAACTCTTCCTTGAATTGCTCGAATGAGCCGAAGGTCTTGACGATGGCCTCGGCCAGCGCGCCGGTGGGCTCGCCGCCACCGTTCGGAGACAGGCTGTTCCAGTAGAAGGTGTGGTTCCAGATTTGGGCCGCGTTGTTGAACACGCCCCCGGCCGGTGCCTTACGGATGACATCTTCCAGGGACAGATTTTCGTACTCCGTGCCCGGGATCAGATTGTTCAGGTTGGTGACGTAGGTCTGGTGGTGCTTGCCGTAGTGGAATTCCAGCGTTTCGGCCGAAATGTGAGGCTCCAGGGCGTTCTTGGCGTAAGGCAGGGCTGGTAGTTCATGAGTCATGGCGCTAGTCTCCTTGTGGTGGATGGTGGTGAGTCGGCCGAACGGCGCAGGAGCCTTTCGGGCCGTAAATACCCGGCATTTTACTAGGAAATGTCGAGTGTAGCATCGACGGTGGCTGGCATGAAGCGCAGGAATCGGGGGCGGGCTGAAAAAAGAACGAGCTTCACAAGAAGCTCGTTCCGGATGGGACGCTGTGATCGATGAGCATGGGATGGAACCGGTGTGTGACCTGTCAACCGCGGGATCTTTCCGACCACTGCTGGACCTGGGCTTTCCAGGTGCCGTCGCTCTGGCGCTTCAGCACGCTGTAGAGCACACCGTCATAGTTGTACCTTAGGGTCTGGTGTGAATCCTGCAGGGTTTTTAGGTCTGACAAGGTCGTGGTGGTGACGATGGTGTCGTCTTTTTCGCCCTTGACGTCTACGATATCGATTTTAAAGGCGCCCTGGTCGATCAAGGTCCGCCAGAAGCTACGGATCTCTCCCGGATCGCGGGAGACTTTTCCGTTCGGCTGCACCAAAATGGCGTCGGTCGTGTACAGCGAAACGATTTCTTCGACTTTGCCGTCCGCGAAGGCTTGATTCCATTTCGCTGCGTTGTCTGCGGCGATGGTCCGGATGTCGTCCTGAGCCCATCCCGGGGTAGCCAAGAGACCGAGGAGGGCCGTCAGTAAGAAGAGTCGAGTAAACATGGGGATCTCCGAATGTCAGTGGGGTTTGAGTTGACTATAGGAAACCACGCATTGGTTTACAATATCCAATAAATTTTACGTATTGTTTCAATAAATAGAACTTTAGTCGGAAGAAGACATGGATAAACTCACAAGCATGGTCGTGTTCACCAAGGTCGCGAAAGCCGGAAGCTTCGCGTCTGCCGCCAAGGAAATGGGGCTGTCGCGGGCCATGGCGACCAAGCATGTGATGCAGCTCGAAAACAGCTTGGGGGTTCGGCTGCTGAACCGCACCACGCGCCATTTGAGCCTGACAGAGGTCGGCGTGGTCTATCTGGAGCGCTGTCTACAGATTCTCGACGATCTGGAAGAGACTGAACTCGCGGTGACGCGATTGCAGACTGAGCCGCGCGGAACGCTCAAGCTCAATGCGGCGCCTTTTTTCGGCGCCTACCATCTGGCGCCGGCGATCGCCGCTTTTCTGGAGATCTATCCCGACGTCAATGTCGAACTGGTAGTGCAGGCCGGTTATGTCGATCTGGTCGAGGAAGGTTTCGATCTCGCCATTCATCTGGATGAGTTGCGCGATTCCAGTCTGATCGCCCGAAAGCTGGGGACTTCGCAACGCATCGTCTGCGGCTCGCCAAGCTATTTCGACAGGCGCGGCGTGCCTAAGACGCCGGAAGACTTGAAGATGCACAATTGCTTGGCCAACTCGAGCCTGCCGCCCCGCGACCAGTGGCAATTCGTGTCTCAGGACGGCAAGTCGACCGTCATCAAAGTATCCGGCACGCTCGAAGCGAATTCGGCCGATGCGCTGCGCATGGCGGCAATCAGCGGACTAGGGCTGGTTTTGCTGCCGACCTACATGGTCGGCCAGGACGTCCGCAAAGGCCGGCTGCAAGCGGTGCTGACGGATTACGTCCCGGCGCCGCTGGATATCCACGCGGTTTATCCCCATCGCAAGCATCTTTCGGCCAAGGTGCGCACTTTTGTTGATTTTCTGCACGAGCGCTTCCATCCCACACCGTACTGGGAGGATTGGATGCAGCCACAGGGCGAGGAATGGGTAGCGAACGAGTCCTGACCATGCAGTTCATGCCCGACCCGCACGATCGCCTAGTGGCGGCGCTGAAAGACATCATCGTACTGTTTTCCGTCATGGCGACGGTGGGATCGCTCTATCAGGGGCTTTGGCTGGCCGGCGCCGGCTATATCGTATTGGCACTCCTGTTCTTCAACGAGAAGGCTCTGCGCCGGTGGTGGCGCAGGCAACGCAAGTGGCGGTGAGGTATGGGGCTTGAAATCGAACGCAAATTCCTGGTCCGCGGAGATGCCTGGCGCGCGGCGGCGAGCGATTCCATGCGCATCTGCCAGGGCTATCTGAACGACGAGCAGCGCTGTTCGGTGAGGGTGCGGATCAGCGGAGAGCGGGCTTGGCTCAACATCAAGAGCGTGACCATTGGTACCCAGCGCCAAGAGTTCGAATACGAAATACCGCTCGCCGATGGCGAAGCCTTGCTCGGGAATCTGAGCTGCAAGCCTCTGATCGATAAAATTCGCCATATCGTTCCGGTCGCAGGCAAGCATTGGGAGGTCGATGTCTTCGAAGGGGAGAATGCAGGGCTGGTAGTCGCCGAGATCGAGCTCGATCATCCGGACGAGGATTTCGAGCGGCCGGACTGGCTGGGCCAAGAAGTGACCCACGACGCGCGCTATTACAACACCTGTCTATCGAGCCTGCCGTTCAGCCGGTGGTCGGAGCAGGACCGGGCCGCGGTTCTGGGCGTATGAGGGTGCTGTTGATCGTCATCGGTTTGGTTTCCCTGGCGGCTGCGGTGCTCATTCTGCTCGGCATGCGCTTGCCTAAAACCCACCGGGCCGCCAGCCGGATCAGGCTGCCGGTGCGTCCAGAACGGATCTGGGAGATCATCTCCGATTTCGAGGGCTTTCCGCTGTGGCGGCCGGGTCTCCATGCCGTGGAAAAGGCTCCGGATATCGAGGGGTTGCCCAGTTGGTACGAGGTATGCGCAGGGAACGCCAAGGTCCGGTTCCGGGTGATCGAAGCTTTGCCGCCGCGGCGCCTCGTTACCGCACTTGCGGGAGAGCATCTGCCGCTACGGGGCGTATGGGTTTACCGCTTGGAGCCGGAGGGCGAGGACGGCTCGGTGCTGACGATCACTGAGCGGGACAGTATTTTCCACCCGGCGTTCCGCTTCTTCGTGCGTTATCTCCTGTCCTATCACGGCATCATGGACGTCTTTCTGCTGGCCTTGGCACGGGCTGTCGGCAGTTCCGCGAAGCCGGAGCATCTGAGCCTACGCATTCAGGCTTCCGGCGAGGCTGGGCAGTGAAGGAACGCGGCTTTCTCAAATTTGCGACGCTGTTCGAAGGTGCCTTGTTGCTGCTGGCTTTCGGCTTTGGCAGCCTGGCAGGGATCGATCCTCTCGGGTCGCTAGGCTTCGGCAGCGCCGGATGGCTATACGGGATGGCCGGGACTTTACCGCTGGTCCTGCTGTTTCACTTGATCTACAAATCCGGGGCCGCAGGTTTATATGAAATCAGGCGCGCCTTGATCGAGAAGCTGGGTCCTTTTCTGGCGGCTTGCGGCGTCGGCGAACTGCTCTATCTCGGCTTTCTGGCTGGGATCACCGAAGAAGTCCTGTTCCGCGGATTTTTCCAGCCCTGGTTCGAAGCCAACTGGGGTTGGCTGGGGGGCTTGGTTTTTAGCAATCTGGTGTTTGCCCTGGTCCATTGGGTGTCCCCCTTGTATGCCTTGCTGGCCGGCCTGACCGGCGTCTATCTGGGTCTTTCCCTGGACTCCGCCGGAGAACGCAACCTGCTAGTCCCCATCCTCATTCACTCGCTCTACGACGTCGTCGCGTTTCTTGCGGTAGCAATGAGCTATCGCACCGGCTCAGCCGGCGGATTCCGCTAGGCTCGGCTGCGCGCAGCCAGCTTGCGCTCCCATTCCAGCGAGGTTCGCACGATGAGTTCGATGTCGTCATAGCGTGGCGTCCAGCCCAGGGTTTCGTAAATCCGCCCCACGCCGGCGATCAGGCGGGGCGGGTCGCCGGCGCGGCGCGGCTGCTCTTCGACGGCGATGGCTTGGCCGTTGACCCGGTTCATCGTATCGACGATTTCCCGCACGCTGTAGCCGTGGCCGTAGCCGCAGTTCAGCGTGGTGGATGAGCCGCCGTTGCGCAGATAGCCGAGGGCGGCGACATGCGCTTCGGCCAGGTCAGATACGTGGATGTAGTCGCGGATGCCGGTGCCGTCCGGGGTGGGGTAGTCGGTGCCGAAGACGTAGAGGCGCTCGCGCTTGCCGACGGCAACTTCGGCTGCAACTTTGATCAGCAGCGTGGCCTTGGCGGTGCTCTGGCCGATCCGCCCTTCCGGGTCGGAGCCAGCGACGTTGAAATAGCGCAGCACCACATGGCGTAAGGGGCTGGCGGCCGATAGGTCGCGCAGCATCATCTCGCTCATCAGCTTCGAGCTGCCGTAAGGGTTGATCGGCGCGAGCGGTGAGGTTTCCAGCGCATATTCGCCTTCCGGAATACCGTAGACGGCCGCGGTCGAGGAGAAGATGAAATGGCTGACCCCGGCCCTCTGGCAGGCTTCCAGCAGTGTGCGGGTCTTGCAGGTGTTGTTGCCGTAGTACTTCAGCGGGTTTTCGACCGATTCCGGCACGATGGTATGGGCGGCGAAATGCATGACCGCCTCAACCTCGTAGTCCCGCAAAATCCTGTCCAGCAAGGCGCTGTCGCCGGTGTCTCCTTCGATGAAGTCGCCGTACAGAACGGCATCTCGGAATCCGGTCGATAAGTTGTCGAGCACGACCAGGCGTTCGCCCGCCTCTCCCAGGTTTTTCACGACATGGCTGCCGATGTAGCCGGCGCCGCCGGTGACGAGTATGCCTTTGCGTTTCATGGGTTGTCGGACCTCGAGAGGAAAGTCGAACCGCTGCGGGTCTGCAGCCAGTCCAGGATGAAATCTGCGATTTGGCGGGGATCGTTGAGATCGAGGCTAGGAATCGGGAAGGGAGCCGCCGCATCCGTGTCGTCCGTCGCTACGGCGATGATGGAGCCGTCTTCGGGAAACAGCAGCGGCTTGCCCAGCGCTGCCCGGTACAGCTCGATTTTGGGATAACGTTCGTGTTTGAAGCCCTCCACTAGGATCAGGTCCAGGCCGGCGGCGTCGAAGTGCGCTAGTTCTTCGGCGAGGCTGGGTTCCCGCGGAGTTTCTCGCTCGGTGATCACTGCCCGTCGTCTCGAGGAGGTCACCATCACCGGCGAGGCACCGGCGGCGCGCAATTCGAAGCTGTCCTTGCCGGGATAGTCGATGTCGAAGCTGTGGTGGCTATGCTTGACCGCGCCGATTCTCAGCCCGGCCTGTTTCAGCAGCGGGATGACGGTCTTCAGCAAGCTCGTTTTCCCGGTGCCGCTGAAGGCGGCGAAGCCCAGAACCGGCGTATCCATAGGCGTCAGCGCGCGCCGTAATAATCCTGGTACCACTCCACGAAGCGCGCGATGCCGGTCTCGATGGGTGTGCCCGGCCGGTAGCCAGTATCGCGCATCAGATCCTCGACATCGGCATAAGTATCGGGCACGTCGCCGTCTTGCATCGGCAGCAGGTTCATCTCGGCCTTGCGGCCCAGGCAGTCTTCAAGTACTCCGATGAAGCGCAGCAGCTCGACCGGCTCGTTGTTGCCGATGTTGTAGAGCCGATAGGGCGCTCGGCTGGTGCCGGGATCGGGCTCGTCGCCGCTCCATTGGGGGTTGGGCGCGGCGATTTTGTCCAGGGTCTGCACCACGCCTTCCACGATGTCGTCGATGTAGGTGAAATCCCGCCGGTGGTGGCCGTAGTTGTAGACGTCGATCGGCTGTCCCGCCAGGATGCTGCGGGTGAATTTGAACAAAGCCATATCGGGCCGGCCCCAGGGGCCGTATACGGTGAAGAAGCGAAGGCCCGTAGTGGGCAGACCGAACAGATGGCTGTAGGTATGCGCCATCAGCTCGTTGGCTTTCTTGGTCGCGGCGTAGAGGCTGACCGGATGGTCGACATTATGGTGTACCGAAAATGGCATCGCGGTGTTTGCGCCGTAGACTGAACTCGACGAGGCATAGACCAGATGCTCTACCTCGTGGTGCCGGCAGGCTTCCAGAACGTTGCAGAAGCCGACCAGGTTGGCGTCGATATAGGCATGCGGGTTCTCCAGTGAGTAGCGTACGCCGGCCTGGGCGGCCAGGTTTACCACCCGTTCGGGACGATGCCGGGCGAACTCGGCAAACAGTTTCTCGCGTTCCTCCAAGGCGATCCGAACTTCGGTGAATCCGGGGCGGGTATGCAACCGGGCAAGCCGGGCTTCTTTGAGGCTGACGTCGTAGTAATCGTTGACGTTGTCTATGCCGATGACTTCGTCGCCCCGGTCCAGCAGCCTGTGCGCCAGGTGAGATCCGATGAAGCCGGCGGTGCCGGTGATGAGTATCTTCATGGCTTACAGTCTGCCGTCGACCAGATCGGCCGGTAGGATGCCTTTGACGTCGAACAGCACCGCGCCGGGTTTGGCCAACGCGCGTATGGCATCGGCGCCCATGTCCCGGAACTGGTGATGCCCGACAGCCAGAATGACGGCGTCGTAATGCCCTGCCTGAAGCCCGCTGCGCAGTTCGATGCCGTATTCCGCCAAAGTTTCGTCCGGGTTGGCCCATGGATCGTGGACGTCGACCCGTGCGTTATAGCTCTGCAACTCGTGGATGATGTCGGTTACTCGAGTGTTCCGGATGTCGGGGCAGTTTTCCTTGAAGCTCAGGCCGAGTACCAGGATGTTCGACTGGGCGACGTGGATGCGCCTTTGGGTCATCAGCTTGACGACCCGACCAGCGACATATTCGCCCATGTGGTCGTTGATATGGCGTCCGGCCAGGATGATTTCAGGGTGATAGCCGATTTCTTGAGCCTTGTGGGTAAGGTAATAGGGGTCCACGCCGATACAATGGCCACCGACCAAGCCGGGTCGGAATGGCAGGAAATTCCATTTGCTGCCGGCTGCCTCCAGCACTTCGATCGTGTCCAGTCCGAGCTTGTGGAATAGGATCGCCAATTCGTTGATGAGGGCAATGTTGACGTCGCGCTGGGTGTTCTCAATCACCTTGGCGGCTTCGGCTACGCGGATGCTGCTGGCCTTGTGAGTGCCGGCGGTGACGACGGTGCGGTAGAGCGCATCGACGAAATCCGCGGTTTCGGGGGTGGAGCCCGAAGTCACTTTGCGGATCGTGCTTACGCGGTGTTCCTTATCCCCTGGATTGACCCGTTCCGGGCTGTAACCGCAAAAAAAATCGCGGTTGTAGACAAGTCCGGATTCGGCTTCCAGGATGGGGACACAGACCTCTTCGGTGGCTCCCGGATAGACGGTCGATTCGTAGATGACGATGTCCCCCGGCTTAAGTGTCCGCCCCACGGTTTCACTGGATTTGACCAAGGGCGTCAAGTCCGGCCGCCGGTAAGCGTCGATCGGGGTGGGTACCGTGACGATGTAGACGTTGCATCCGCTCAGATCCTCCGGGCAGGTGGTATAGCGCAGCCCGGTAGCGGAGCGGAGTTCGGCGGGCTCGACTTCCAGCGAGCGGTCTACCCCAGATTCCAACTCGGCGATGCGTTCGGCATTGATGTCGAGGCCTATTGTGGCGTAGCGTTTTCCGCATTCCACTGCCAGCGGCAGTCCCACATAGCCCAGTCCGACCACCCCGATTCGGGCATCGTTGAGTGAAAACGCCATAGGTTCCGAAGTCTCCTTAAAGTTTCGATGGGGCGGCAACGCGCTGGGATCGACAGGGGGGCGGCCGCGGGGCATCCTTTCGGCCTGGATTCAATTCTATAGGATAGGCACGAATTCTTGGAAGCCGGCCTATCGTTTGGGTGCCGCGTTGGACTAGAGCGGCCGGATGTAGGCGTTCGATGCGGGGGCTTGATCCACCGGTCTGGCAGCGGGCTGTCTGGAGCCTGATCTTTTACCGTCGCAGTCGAGTTGATAGAATCCCAATGATCTGTCCATCCCTCCCCCTAAAAACCACTGCGTGTAGTTGAGCCATGCCTTCCATCAACGATCCGGATCATCAGCACCAGCATATTTCCAAACAATTCGATCACGAATTGCTCGACATCCGCAGCAGGGTGCTGACGCTCGGGGGCTTGGTGGAGGACCAGGTAGCATCTGCGGTGCAGTCCTTGCTCGAAGGGAATGTCGAGCTTGCCGAACAGGTCATCGCCGACGATTACAAGGTCAACAGCCTGGAAGTTGCGATCGACGACGAATGCACCCAGATTCTGGCGCGGCGTCAGCCGACGGCGCGGGATCTCAGGCTGGTCGTCGTCGTCATCAAGACCATCACCGATTTGGAACGCATCGGCGACGAGGCAAAACGCATCGCGCGCCATGCCTTGGACATGGTCGGACATTTTCCGCGCCGAAACCAGCTTTCGGAAATCGAGCAACTTGCTAAAAACGTACGTGCTCTGCTGCGCGGCGCATTGGACTCTTTCGCCCGCATCGATGTGGATGCCGCCCTGCGCGTGGTGCAGGATGATCGTCTGGCGGACCGGGAGTACGAATCCATCCTACGCCAGCAGATCACCTACATGATGGAAGATCCTCGTACCATCCCCGTTTCCCTCAATATCATGTGGTCAGCGCGCGCACTCGAGCGCGTAGGCGATCGCGCCTGTAATATCGGCGAATACGTCATCTACTATGCCAAAGGCAAAATCATTCGCCATATCAGTCTCGAGCAGCTCGAAGAAGACTTGCGTAACGAATGATCTGGATCTTACGTTGTACCCCGTTTGCCGCATTCACCGGTCCCGGATCGCCTTTTGAACAGTAATTCCCGCTTTTTGCCAGGTGCGACACGGGCATCCTCCGGCGGCTTGCCATTTGCGAAGTTTGCGCGTGGGATCTGTGCGGGCCTTCTCATATGGACTTGGTCGCCGCTGCTGTACGCATTCGATGCGTTCGTGATTCGAGATATTCGGATTGAGGGGCTGCAGCGCATTTCCGAGGGTACGGTTTTCAATTACCTGCCGGTCCGCGAAGGTGACACCCTCGACGAAAAGCAGTCGGCGGAAGTAATCAAGGCCCTGTTCAAAACCGGATTTTTCAAGGACGTTCGTCTCGATGAAGACGATGGGCGGCTTCTCATCCTCGTCGAAGAGCGTCCTTCGATTTCCAGCGTGAAGATCGACGGCAACCATGACATCGGCAGCGAAGACCTGCTGAAAGCGCTCAAGGGTATCGGTCTGGCGGAAGGTAAGGTGTTTGACCGCCAGATTCTCGACAAAGTCGAGCAGGAATTGCGGCGCCAATATTACAGCCGGGGCAAATATAGTCTGAAAATCGACTCACAGGTCACCGAGTTGCCCCGTAACCGGGTTGCGGTCAACATCAATATCGCCGAAGGCCGCGTTGCCCGCATCAAGCAAATCAACATCATCGGCAACAACGCTTTCGGCGACGACGAGCTAATTCAGGATTTTGAACTGAGCACGTCCAATTTGCTGTCCTTTTATACCAAGGACGACCAGTATTCTAAGCAGAAGCTTGCGGCCGACCTCGAACGGCTGCGCTCGTATTATCTGGATCGCGGCTATATCAACTTCGAAATCGAATCCACTCAGGTGTCGATTACGCCGAACAAGAAAGAAATCTATATCACCATAAACGTTAAGGAAGGCGAAATATTTCAGGTGGAGCAGGTCAAGCTGACCGGCAAGACTATCGTGCCGCCGGAAGAGCTGGTTCCTATGGTGCGTATCGGACCCGAGGATACTTTCTCTAGGAAGCTGGCCACGGAGACTCAGAAAGGGATTTCGGACCGATTGGGCGAGGAGGGGTATATTTTCGCCAACGTGAATATGGTTCCGGATATCAATCAGGAAAAAAAGACGGTAAATATCACCTTCTTCGTCGATCCCGGCAAGCAGGTGTATGTCCGCCGCATCAACTTCCACGGCAATACCAAGACGCGGGATGAGGTTTTGCGTAGGGAGATGCGGCAGATGGAGGCGGCCTGGGCGTCGACCGCGAAGATCGAGCGCTCCAAAGCCAGGCTTGAGCGCCTGGGCTATTTCCAGGACGTTAACGTGGAAACGCCGTCGGTGCCTGGGACCACGGACCAGATCGATGTGAACTATAGCGTGACTGAAAAATCTTCCGGCAACTTTACTGCGGGTGTCGGATATTCCCAGTTCCAGGGCATCATATTCAATGCTGCAGTGACGCAGGAAAACATCTTTGGTAGTGGCAAGCGCGTCAGCTTCAACTTTAATAATAGCTCGTACAACACCATTTATTCGCTGGGGTATTTTAATCCTTACGCTACTTTGGATGGGATTAGCAGCGGCTTCGATGTGACCTATAGAGACACTAATACGTCGAGTTCGAATTACGTTTCCAATTATGTTACCAACGTGTTCCAAGTGGGCGGGAACTGGGGTTTGCCTGTGGGCGAGTTCGATAGCATTAGGACGAACCTAGACTTTAACAATACGAAAGTTAAAACGACTTCTTATTCGTCTACTCAAATCATAGAGTTTCTTAATGAGCACGGCAGTGAATATACGACCTATTCCGGCTCGATGGGTTGGACACACGATACCTTGAATCGGGCGATATTTGCGACCAGCGGCGGCGCGCAGAGGTTCTCTGCGCTGTTTGCTATGCCAATGAGTACCTTGCAGTACTATAAAGCGAATATCAGGCTGGAGCAGTATTTCCCGCTATCGCAGGATTTGACGCTTTGGCTAAACAGCGATATCGGCTATGGTGGCGGCTATGGCGGTGGCGGTAACAGCGTCCTTCCGTTCTGGGAGCATTTTTACGCCGGCGGCCCAAATTCAGTGCGCGGTTTCCAGCCCAATACCCTGGGCCCCAAAGACAGCCGCGGTTATGCCTACGGTGGCAATAGCAAGCTGACCGGTTCGGTGGAGTTGCTGTTCCCGGTACCTTTCGCAGGCGACAAGTTGAAGAGCGTCCGATTGGGCACTTTCATGGATGGCGGCAATGTGTTCGCCAATTCGCCCCAGCTATCGGAGTTGAGGTTTTCCACGGGGATTTCGGCCAAGTGGCTTTCTCCGTTCGGCGCCCTCATGTTTTCAATCGCCCAGCCGCTAAATTCGCAGTCCGGAGACCGGGTTCAGCATTTCCAATTTAATTTCGGTTCCGGATTCCAGGGCATGTGACCCGGCGTTTCGGGCAGGGGGCGGTTTTTTTGTATAATGCGCCAGATTGCCCGGCGCAATGTGTAGGGCAGATACGGACTATCCTGGCCAGCGGCGGGGATCAGTTGGTTAATCGGCAGTCTTTAAGGTCCCGACAAACACTCATCATCGGAGAGGAGCATGGTACGGAAGATTCTATTGCCTTTGGTCATTTCGGCAGCGGTTTTTGCTGAGCCCAGCATGGCGGACATCAAGATCGGTTTCGTGAACGTGGGGCGTTTGCTGGAAAAGGCTCCGCAGGCCGAGGCAGCCAAGAAGGAGCTGGAGAAGGAGTTTTCCGGCAGGGATAAGAAATTGGTGGCGGAGCAAAAGGAGATCAAGTCTCTGGAGGAGCGCCTCGGCAAGGGCGGAGAAATCGGCAAGGATCAGGAGCGCGATCTCATGAATCGCAAGCGTGAGGCCAAGCGGGCGCAGGACGAATTCCGGGAGGATTTCAATCTGCGGCGCAACGAAGAACTGGCCCAGCTTCAGAAGGAAATTTTCGAAGCGATCCAGTCGCTTGCCAAGGAAGAAAGTTTCGATCTGCTGCTGACCGACGGTGTGGTATACGCCGCCCAAAGTATCGACGTTACCGACAAAGTTGAGAAGAAGCTGGTCGCGAATTACCGTCCCTCGGGCAAGAAATAGTCCTGGTTCGGGTTGGTGACCTGACGATAATACCCGAGAAGGAAAAAGTGTTGGATATTCAAGCCATCAAGGACTTCTTGCCTCATCGTTATCCGTTTCTGCTGGTCGACCGAGTGCTGGAGTGCGAACCAGGCCACCGCTTGCTGGCCATCAAGAACGTGACTTACAACGAGCCGTTTTTCCAGGGGCATTTTCCACATTTGCCTATCATGCCCGGTGTCTTGATCATCGAGGCTTTGGCGCAGGCAACCGGCCTGTTGGCTTCGGAAACGGCTCCGGACGTGTTGGGCAAGGGGGCGACCTATTATCTGGTCGGGCTCGATAAGGTGCGTTTCAAACGCCCTGTCGTGCCGGGTGACCAGCTTCGGCTGGAGGCGACTTATGTTCGTCACAAGCGCAATATCTGGGCCTTTTCGTGCCGGGCTGACGTCGAGGGCGAGCTGGTGGCCAGCGCCGAAATCATGTGTGCGGCTGCGGAGCAGGGCTCTTGATCCATCCAACGGCGATCGTTGACCCGTCGGCGGAGATCGAGGAAGGAGTTGAGATCGGCGCTTATACCATTGTCGGCAGCGGTGTCAGCATCCGCGCCGGCACGGTCATAGGGCCGCATGTGGTCATACGCGGCGCCACTCGGATCGGCCGGGAGAACCGCATTTTTCAGTTCGCATCGATAGGCGAGGATCCTCAGGACAAGAAGTACCGTGGCGAGCCGACTGTGCTGGAAATTGGGGATCGCAATGTTGTCCGCGAGTTCGCCACCCTGCATCGCGGCACGGCGCAGGACAAGGGCGTAACGCGTATCGGCAGCGACAATTTGTTCATGGCCTATACCCACGTTGCGCATGACTGTGTAGTCGGAGACCGTGTGATCATGGCCAATGCCGCGTCACTGGCGGGCCACGTACGGGTCGACGACGATGCCATTCTAGGCGGTTTCTCTCTGGTGCATCAGTTCTGCCGGATCGGGCAGTATAGTTTTTCTGCCATGGGCAGCGTGATCTCTCGAGACGTGCCTCCGTACGTCATGGTGGGAGGGCGCCCGACCAAACCGCACGGCATCAATGCGGTCGGTCTGGAACGCAGCGGATTCGATTCGGTGGCGATCCGTCAGATCAAAAAAGCCTACAAGATCGTATACAAAACCGGATTCAAGCTCGACGAAGCCGTCCGATTATTGGAAGAGTTGAGCGAGGATGGGCCGGAGGTGGCGTGTATGGTGGAGTTCCTGAGGGCAAAGGGGCGTAGCCTCATTCGGTGATGGATGCCCGGGGCGTGCAGCGGATTGCTGGTATCGACGAGGTAGGGCGCGGCTGCATTGCGGGCCCGGTCGTTGCCGCTGCGGTCATTTTATCTCCGGGGCAGAATGTCGAGGGCTTAGACGATTCCAAGCGGTTGAGACCGGCGCGCAGAGACGAGTTGGCCCTGCGCATACGCTCGGAGTCGCTGGCATGGGCGATTGGGCGCGCCGAGGTCGGCGAAATCGACCGCCTGAACATTCTGCATGGGACCATGCTGGCCATGTGCCGTGCGGTCGAAGCATTGCCGGTCCGGCCCGATTGGGTTCGGGTCGATGGCAACCGTTACCCACCGCTGGATTGTCCCGGAGAGGCCGTCGTCGGAGGTGATGCCTCGGTGGCCGAGATTGCGGCTGCTTCCATTCTAGCCAAGGTATTCAGGGACCGCGAAATGGCGGTTCTTGATCGGCTCTATCCGGGATACCGCTTTAGCGTCCACAAGGGATATCCCACTCGGCTGCATACTGGCCTCTTGGGCAGTCTGGGTGCGAGCCCTTGCCATCGGCGCAGCTTTGCTCCGGTCCGTAACGTACTCGCGGCAGGCGGTTTGGGCTAGTGAAAATCCTCGGTATCAGCATCGGCGCCGAGCGGCAGCTCGACCATGCCGGGCGACCGGTGGGCACAGGCATCTTCAAGATGCCGGTCGATGGCCCGGTTAGGGTCTGCAAAACTGGGATCGAAGGCGATGTTCAAGTCGACCTGGAAAATCACGGTGGGCCGGACAAGGCGGTCTATGCCTTTAGCGCGGACAATTATGCGTATTGGCAGGCTGACCTCGGGTTGGACGCCTTACCTTATGGCTATTTCGGAGAGAATCTGACCCTTGCCGGCGGCAGCGACGACGAGGTGCACGTGGGCGACATCTTTCGTGCAGGAGCGGTGCTGTTTCAAGTGACCCAGCCGCGGGTGCCCTGTTTCAAGCTTGGGCTCAAGGTCGGCGACAATACTTTTCCCAAGCGTTTTCTCGTCTCCGGTCGAGTGGGGTACTACTTGCGTGTGCTGGAGGAGGGACCGCTATGTACCGGCGAACAGCTGGAGTGCGTCAGCCTGGACGCAGGCGCCGTCACCATTCGCGAGGCCATGCTGGCCCTGGTGAAAGGGCCTCGTCAGCAGGAGGTCGTGTCCAAGCTGTTGCGTCTGGAGGCGCTGTCCGCGGCCTGGCGCGAGAGTCTGGCTAAGAAGCTCGGCTGAGCCTTTAGGGCAAGGCAACTGCCTGAACTGGCTGCCACTCCGGTGCGCGCCGTTCCGCTACCACTGTCGTGTAGATACCGCCGCGCACGTTGAACTTGGCCGTAATGCGCATGAAGCGCGGGGTGCAGGCGCCGGCCAGATCGTCCAGAATGGCGTTGGTGACGGCTTCATGGAAGGCGCCCTCGTTTCTGAAAGACCAGACATACATTTTCAGCGACTTGAGCTCGATGCAATGCCGGTCTGGAACGTATTCCAGCAGGATCGTGGCGAAGTCGGGCTGCCCCGTCTTGGGGCACAGGCAAGTGAATTCGGGAATGTCGATGCGGATCGTGTAGTCGCGTTCCGGGGCGGGATTTTCGAAAGTTTCCAAAGTTTTGCTAGGTACGGAAGGCATCTGTGCTAGTCGTGTACGGGGGAGGTGCGTCCGGGCTCCGATTCGGACGCCTGACGAGTTTGCCCTGTATAATAGCCCGTTCCTCTGGACTCGAACAATCGCCTGTCCGCTCGCCTGTTCCGGCAACGCGCGCCATCGCCACACATCCCCATGCGACTGGAAAAACTCAAGATTGCCGGTTTCAAGTCCTTCGTGGATCCGACCACTATCCCTTTGCCGGGCAATCTGGTGGGCGTGGTGGGGCCGAACGGCTGCGGCAAGTCGAATGTGATCGACGCCGTGCGCTGGGTCATGGGCGAGAGCTCTGCCCGCCATCTGCGCGGCGAGACCATGGCCGACGTCATCTTCAACGGCTCGAGCACGCGCAAGCCGGCGAGCCTCGCTTCGGTAGAGCTGGTGTTCGATAACAGCTCGGGGCGGATAGCGGGCGAATTCGGCCAATACCAGCAAATTGCGATACGGCGCCAAGTTACGCGCGACGGCCAGTCGAGCTATTTTCTCAACGGTACGCGCTGCCGGCGTAAAGACATTACCGATCTGTTTCTGGGAACGGGTCTGGGTGCGCGTAGCTACGCCATCATCGAGCAGGGGACGATTTCCCGGCTGATCGAAGCCAAGCCGGACGAGATGCGCGAAGTCATCGAAGAGGCGGCCGGCATCTCCAAATACAAGGAGCGCCGGCACGAGACCGAGCAGCGGATGCGCCACACCCGCGAAAACCTTGAACGCTTGTCCGACCTGCGCGACGAGGTGGGCCGACAACTCGGCCACCTTCAGCGCCAAGCCAGAAAAGCCGAAAAATTCGTAGGCTTGCGCGACGAAGAGCGGAAACTCAAGCTCGAACTTTTAGCGCTGCGCTGGCGCTCACTCGAACAGCAGCTCGGCGGGCTCAAGGGGGAGTTGGCGGACGCGGAAGAACATTTTCGAAAGTTTACCGACGAGGAGCATGCCTGTATCGCGCAGCTGGAAGAGTCCGGCCGGCTCAGGGCTGCGGCTCAGGAAAAGCTCGATGTCCAGCAGGGCAGATTCTACGAGCTGGGCGCTGAGATCAGCCGGCTGGACCAATTCATCCGCCATACCCAGAAATCGAGAGAGGAACTAGCGCTGGAGCGGGAGCGGATCACGGTCGAGTTGCAGCGAACCGAGTCGGATCGGGATGAGGACCGGCAGCATCTCGAAGATCTGCGCGTCGAATTGAATGAAACCCGAATAAAGCTAGCCCTACTTGAGCGACAAGAGTCCGACGCGGCAGTGGCCCGCGAGGCCGCCGAACTGAAACTCAAGAGCTGCCGGGAGCGCTGGGAGGCGCTGACCCAGGAACAGCACCGGATCTCGGGCCAGGGTGCGCTGCAGCGTTCGCGGCTGCAGCAATTGCGGGAGCAGGAACAGCAGCTCGCCGGCCGGAGGCAGCGACTCGCCCAGCAGGAAGCGGAATTGGAAAGCACGCTTGCTGGCCTCGACGTCGAAGCGCTGCGCCTAGACGTGAGTGCACTCGATGCGGAGCGGGAGGAACTGCTCGAGGCGTCCGCCGAAATCTCCGCGGCAGCGGAGCGGGAAAGAGAGCGGCTGCACCGCCTACGCGAACAACTGAACGAAGTCCGGGCAGCCTTACATACCTGGCGCGGTAAGGTCGCTTCGCTCGAAACTCTGCAGCGACACGCGTTGGGGCGCGATCGGGGCGTTTTGGATGGAGTGCTCGAATCCTGGGGCCTGGGCCAGTCTGATCGCTTGGGCGAAAAGATCGAGGTATCGCCGGGTTGGGAAAATGCAGTGGAGAGCGTGCTCGGTCTACATATCGAAGCCGTATGCGTCGATAGCATGGCACAGTACGCTGCGCGTCTTCAGGCGCAGCCCTTGGCCGAGTCTTTGGCTTTTTCAGAGTACCGGATGCAGCCGCCGGTGCCAGCGGACCCTACGGGCGAGCGGTTGCTGGACCGGGTGCAGTCCCCGCTGTCGCTGGAAGGGCTGTTGGGCTGCGTCTATTGCGCACCTGATTTGGCGGCGGCGGAGGTGCAAGCGCGCTCGCTGCAGCCGCACGAATCGGTCGTGACTCCGGAAGGCATCCGCATCGGGGCCGGCTGGATGCTGGTACAGAAGCCCGACGCAGGCCACGCCGGTGCGCTCGCTCGCGAGCGGGAGCTTCGCGACTGCCGGCGGCAGCTCGACGAATATTCCGACCGGGCCGAGGTCATGGAGGGAGAGGTTGGATTGGCGGAGCAAGAGTTGGAGCGCCTGGAGTCCGCGCGGCAGGATGCGCGGAAAAAGACCGACGAGCTCTCGGCCCAGGGTTCGCGCCTGCTTGCGGAGCTTGCCGCGGCCGAGGCACGGGTCGAGCAACTGAACCATCGTCTGGCTCAGATTGGTCACGAGCGTGACGAGCTGGCAGAGCAAGGCGTCGAACTCGCCGAGAAACGAGCAGAAGCCGGCGATATCTTGCTGCAAGTCGAAAGCGATCTGCTGCGCGTGCAGGATGCTGCGGCGGAGCGGGTAGAGGAGCGGCGCGTTCTGGAAGAAGCTTTCTCCGGAGCCGCAGCCGCCGAGAAATCGCTGCTCGAAGAGGCCCGCTCGCTGGCTAGCCGGATTGCGACCTTGGAGTCGAACGAATCGCTGACTTCTGCTCATCTTCAGCGGTTGGAGCAGCAGCATGCTCAGACCCGCGGCCGGCTTTCCGCTATCGTGCTGAAACTGGAAGAGTCCGTGACACCCTTGGAGGATGAGCAATCCCATCTCGATGAGTTGATGGAAGAGCGGGCCGCCCTGGAGGCCGAAATGACCCGGCAACGCCGCCGTCTCACCGAGCTGGACTCCGAAATCCGGCGGATATCCGGGGAGCGTCAGCGCGCGGAGCGCGAACTGGCTCTATTGCGGGACGGCATGGAGCGGATCAAGCTGGCTTGGCAGGGCGCCGAAGTCCGGCGCCAGGGCGTCGAAGAACAGTTCGCGGAATTCGATGCGGCGCCCGCTGCGGTCGCGGCGGCACTGCCGGAGCAGGCCGAGGAGGCCGCTTGGCAGTCTTCTGTCGCCCGCCTGGGCGACGAAATCGAGCGCCTTGGGCCGGTCAACCTCATGGCCATGCAGGAATATCAGGAGCAGGAGGAACGCCAGCGCTATCTTGAAGAACAGCATCGCGATTTGACCGACTCTCTGGAAACGCTGGAGCAGGCCATCGAAAAAATCGACCGGGAATGCCGGGCGCGGTTCCGGGAAACTTTCGAAAAAATCGATGCCGGTTTTCAGCGCATGTTTCCCAAGCTTTTCGGCGGCGGCAAAGCCAGTCTGGAGCTGACCGAAAACAACCTGCTGAATACTGGGGTGAGCGTGATGGCGCAGCCTCCCGGTAAGCGCAACAGCTCGATCCATCTGCTGTCCGGCGGCGAAAAGGCTTTGACGGCGGCGGCCCTGGTGTTTTCCATCTTCGAGTTGAATCCGGCGCCGTTCTGTCTGTTGGACGAGGTGGACGCGCCTCTGGACGATGCCAACGTCGGGCGTTTCAGCCAGTTGGTGAAAGAGATGTCCGAGAAAGTACAATTCCTCTTCATCACCCATAACAAGGTGACGATGGAAATCGCACAATACTTAGCCGGGGTGACCATGCGGGAGCCCGGGGTGTCGCGCATCGTGGCGGTGGACGTCGATGCGGCGGTTGAATTGGCTTCGGTTTGAGGGGCGAAATGGATAGAGATACAGTCCGGATTATCATTCTGGTCGTCGGCGCGCTGGTCATCGCTGGGATCTACGTCTGGGGGCGTTATAGGCAAAAGATTCTCGATACGTTGGAGCGCTCCAGCGAATTCGATGTCTCCGAGTTCGAAACGGAAGAGGAAACCGAGGAATTGCCCTGGGCTGGCAGCGTGCCCGAACCTGAGGCGGCGGTGGAATGTAGAGAGATAGACGAGGCGCCGGTGGTTTCGACGTCATCCGAAGCTACGCGGGGACAGCCAGCCGAGGCAGCGCCGGAGCGGCGTAGCGAGGGCGCCGCCAATACTTCTGGTGCGCTTGGGGCGCCGTTTCTCATTCAGCTCAGGGTCGTCAAGGGCGGCGGCGCGAGATTTCCGGGTGAGGGCCTGCGCGACGCTCTGATCGACCTGGACCTGGTCTATGGCGAGATGGGTATTTTTCATCGCTATGACAGTGCCTACCGGGAGCCTTTGTTCAGCGTCGCTAGTCTGGTCGAGCCCGGCACTTTCCCGGTGAACGATATGGAGAATTTCCGTACGCCCGGCGTCGTGTTCTTCTTCCAGCCTGCTAAGGTGCCCGAACCGCTGGACGTGTTCGACGATTTGGTGGAAACCTGCCGAATGTTGGCAGGTGTTTTGGACGGAACCGTGCTGGATGAGAAGCGCACCGAGTTGACCGATGAGCGTGTGGCGGAAATGCGCGAAATTTTGGCGGAGGCTTGCGAGCAGCCGTGAGCGCGCCTGCCGAACTGGTCGAAAAAGTACGAAGGCTGAGCGAGGAGATCGAGTTTCACAACGTCCGCTATTACCAGCAGGACGATCCCCTCATCACCGATGCCGAGTACGACCGCTTGATGGCGGAATTGCTTGCCCTAGAGGAGCGGTATCCCGAACTCCTTACCCCCGATTCGCCCTCCCAGCGTGTCGGTGCCCCGCCGGTCGAAGCCTTCGCTGAAGTTCGCCATGAAGTACCGATGCTGTCCCTCGCCAATGTTTTCAGCGAAGAGGATTTGACCGCTTTCGATGCGCGGGTGCGCAAGGACTCGGCCCAGGAGTCGGTGGATTACGTTGCGGAACCTAAGCTGGATGGCCTAGCGGTCAATCTGCTCTATCAGGACGGGGTCTTGGTTCGAGCCGCTACCCGCGGCGACGGGCAGGTCGGCGAGGACGTGACCCATAACGTGCGGGTCATCCGGGCGATTCCGTTGCGGCTGCAAGGCGAGGGTTATCCGGTTCATTTCGAGGCGCGCGGTGAAGTCTTCATGCCCAAGGAAGGCTTCCTAGCTCTCAACGAACGCGCGCGGAAAACGGGCGATAAGGTGTTTGCGAATCCGCGCAATGCCGCGGCAGGTAGTCTGCGCCAGCTTGATGCCCGCGTTACCGCTTCGCGCCCTTTGTCCTTTTACGCCTATGGCATCGGTGCTTTCCCGGAAGACCGCTTGCCGGCGACTCAGCACGAACTCATCGAAATGCTGCAACGCTGGGGCTTGCCGGTTTCTCCGGAACTGCGCTTGGTTCGGGGCGTTACCGGCTGCAGCGACTATTTTAGCTCGCTAGCGGAGCGCCGTTCCCGCCTACCCTACGATATCGATGGCGTGGTCTACAAGGTCGATTGCCTGCGGTTTCAAGCTGTATTGGGATTTCTTTCGCGGGCGCCACGCTGGGCCGTCGCACATAAATTTCCCGCCGAAGAGGCGAGGACACGTGTCCTCGCGATCGAGATCCAGGTGGGCCGTACTGGCGTGCTGACGCCGGTGGCGCGGCTGGAGCCGGTTTTCGTCGGCGGCGTGACCATCACCAACGCGACGCTCAACAACGCCGAGATCATCAAAGAGAAGGATGTTCGGGTAGGGGACACGGTCATTGTTCGGCGGGCCGGCGATGTGATTCCAGAAGTGGTGCAGATTGTTCCTGAACTGAGGGAGGTGGGGGCGGAACCATTTCGGATGCCGGAAGCCTGCCCCGAATGCGGTTCGGCGCTGGAAATCGTCGAAGGCGAGGTTGCCGTCCGTTGCAGCGGCGGCCTGTATTGCCCGGCCCAGCACAAGGAGTCCGTCAAGCATTTCGCTTCCCGGCGCGCCATGGATATCGAGGGTCTGGGCGAAAAGCTGGTGGATCAGTTGGTGGACAAAAAACTGATCGCGACGGTAGCGGATCTTTATCGCTTGAGCCTGGAACAGCTTGCCGGCCTGGAGCGCATGGGGGCGAAGTCGGCCGCCAATCTGCTGGAGGCGCTGGAGCGCAGCAAGCACACCACACTAGCACGTTTTCTCTATGCGCTTGGTATCCGCGACGTCGGCGAGGTGACGGCCAAGGCGCTGGCAGACCATTTCGGTTCTCTCGATGCCTTGATGGCGGCTCACGAAGAGGAGTTGCTGTCGGTCGCGGATGTCGGTCCGGTAGTGAGCGGCCATGTCCTGTTGTTCTTCAGGCAGGACCATAACCGTGAAGTAATCGCTCAGTTATTGGAACTTGGCGTGGTCTGGGAAACGCGCGCTAAGACCTCCGATGAGGGAGAGCGGCCGTTTGAGGGGCGGGTCTTCGTGTTGACCGGCACGCTCTCTGCAATGAGTCGGGAAGAGGCGCGCGCTCGGCTGGAGACCTTGGGTGCCAAATGTACGGGCAGTGTTTCCAAAAAAACCGATTTCGTCGTCGCCGGCGCAGAGCCGGGCTCGAAACTGGCTAAAGCCACCGAACTCGGTGTTCCTGTGCTGGATGAGGATGGATTCCTGGCGATGCTCGATCGCGGGCGGCCGTAATCTTCCGTGAGGTACTGCGGTCGGCCTACACGAAGGTATGTGAGTGGCTCCCATCTTATAAAGTCATTGATTCCCGTCGATTTTTCCTTCGGATTGACAGGCCTCTAGGGTTTTCCGCTCGAATTCCGCGTTGATCTACGCATCTTTTCGACGTCTTTGCGCCGTGCGCTGGTCCCTATTTGGCGCTCCCTGTGTGCTGCTATCCAGCCCTCCCCCCAACTTTTCTCGCTGGCATAAAAACACCGATAAAACAAAGTCGTGAGTTTTTTTTTCAACTCGTCTTGACTTGCCTAATGTGCCTTCCTATAGTGCCCAATAAGTGGTGGAAAGTGGTTATTTTTGGCGGAAAGTGGGGCTTGGGGGCGACTTGTTCAGAGGCGTTAATTCCATCAACTTGGACGAAAAAGGGCGCATGGCGGTGCCAACGCGTTACCGGTCGGAGCTCAAGGAGTCCTGCGAGGGGCAACTGGTGGTGACCGTCGGAACCGATACCTGCCTTTTGCTTTTCCCTTTGCCTGAATTCGAGGAGCTGGAGCGGAAGTTGGTGAAGCTGCCCGCCTTGAATAAACAAGTGAAACGTCTACAGCGTCTGCTGATCGGCCATGCCACCGAATGCGACTTGGACGGGCAGGGGCGTTTCCTCATCCCCGAGCCGTTGCGCAGGTTCGCTAGCCTGGACAAGCAGGTCGTGCTGATCGGGCAGGGCAACAAGTTTGAAATCTGGGACGAAGGGCTTTGGGAGCGCTGCCGCCAGGAATGGCTGGAAGAGGCGACCCTGGAAGGCCTTGAAGACATGGGGCCGGAGCTTGGGGCGCTGGCGTTTTGATGGCGGGGGAGAGAAGCGAACATTGCCCCGTCCTGTTGGCCGAGGTTCTGGATGTTATGGCGATCCGTCCGGACGGCATCTATGTCGATTGCACCTTCGGTCGCGGAGGGCATAGCCGGGCGATTCTGGAGCGCCTTGGCGCAGAGGGGCGTTTGTTGGCCATCGACCGGGATATTGATGCGGTGGTGGCCGCCGCCGATCTGGCTGGCGATGCCCGCTTTGCCATCGAGCATGGCCGTTTCTCCGATCTTGGCCGTTTCGTGGGGGATCGGGGATGGGCGGGGCGGGTAGACGGGATATTGATGGACTTGGGGGTGTCTTCGCCTCAGCTCGATACCGCGATCCGGGGTTTTAGCTTCATGCGCGAAGGGCCGCTCGATATGCGGATGGATCCGACTCAGGAGCACAGCGCGGCGGATTGGTTGGCGCAAGTGTCCGAAAAGGAGCTGGCTCGAGTGTTACGAGAGTACGGCGAGGAGCGTTTCGCAGGGCGGATAGCTCGGGCGGTGCTGGAACAGCAGCGGCACCGACCGATCGCGACCACAACCGAGCTGGTCAGTCTGATCGAATCCGTGATTCCGTTCGTGGATAAGTTCAAGCATCCGGCGACCCGCACGTTTCAGGCGATCCGGATTGCCGTCAACAACGAATTGGGCGAGTTGGAGCAGGGACTGGGTGCGGCCGTCGACGCGCTCGCCGAGGGGGGGCGGCTGGTAGTGATCTCTTTTCATTCGCTCGAAGACAGGATCGTCAAGCGGTTTATGCGGGAAGAGGCGCGCGGTAGAGAAACGGCACGCAGTCTGTTTGGAACCCGCGCGGCACCGCGGCTCGGCTTGTTAGGGAAGCCGGTCAAGGCTGGCGAGGAAGAAACAAGGGGGAATCCCAGAGCGCGGAGCGCTGTGCTGCGCGTAGCGGAAAAGCGGGCGGCATGACACGCATATTGCTGTTTTCGATTCTGGCCGTCTGTTCGGCGCTCGGGGTCGTGTATGCGAAGTACCGCACGCGCATGCTGTTCGCCGAGGTGCAACGGTTGGAGCTGGCCCTCAATCAATACGATGTGGAACTGGGTCAGCTCCAGCTCGAGCAGAACACCTGGGCCGAGCACAGCCGTGTCGAACGCTTGGCTCGCAGCCGTTTGGGTATGACCCTGCCGGCACGCGAGTCGATCATTTACATCAAACCCTGAACTCATGTGGGGATGGACGGGGGCTCATGATGATGTACATAACGAATCCGCAAAGAAATGGGGAGAGCGATTACAGGGCGCGCTGGTCGCTGCTGCTGATCGGCATGATGGCGGCTATGCTTGTGCTGGTCGGGCGGGCCGTCAATCTGCAGGTTGTCGATCGGCAGTTTCTCAAGCACCAGGGCGACTTGCGGCACATGGGTGTGCTCCCTGTCCCGGCGCATCGGGGGCGTATTCTGGATCGCAACGGCGATTTACTCGCGACCAGTTGCCCGGTGAAGTCGATCTGGGTCAACCCCAAAGAATTCGAGGCGAGCGAGGCGCAGTATCAAGCGTTCGCAGGGCTGGTCGGAGATACGTCGGAAGGGTTGAAACAGCGCTTGGGCGAGCGCAACTCCAAACGCGCTTTCGTCTATCTGAAGCGCCGGATCAGCCCTGAGCTTGCCGACCAGGTCATGGCGCTGGGACTGCCCGGCGTCTATGCCGAAGAAGAGTACCGGCGCTACTATCCGACCGGTGAGGTCGCCGCCCATGTCCTCGGTTTCACCGATATCGACGACAAGGGCCAGGAGGGTATGGAGCTGGCTTTCGAAGGCCATTTGAAGGGCGTCGAAGGCGCTAAACGCATCCTCCGCGACGGCAAGCGCCGGATTATCGAAGACGTAGACAGCGTTCGTCAGCCGGTAGCAGGTAAGGATCTTAGCGTCAGCATCGATCAACGCCTGCAGTATCTGGCTTACCGCGAGCTGAAGAAAACCGTGCAGCAGCACCGGGCTAAATCCGGTGCGCTGGTCATGCTCGATGCCAAGACCGGCGAAGTGCTAGCGATGGTCAATCAGCCGTCTTTCAATCCCAATGGCCGTAACGGCACTGTAGTCGGATCGACGCGCAATCGCGCGGTCACCGACTTGTTCGAGCCAGGATCCACCATGAAGCCGTTTGCGGTGGCCTGTGCCTTGGAGATGGGGGCTTTTCGCGCCAATGCGGTGATTAATACCTCGCCTGGCGTTATGCATGTCGGCACCAACGTCGTCAAGGACGTGCACAACTACGGCGTGCTCGACGTTGCCGGAGTGCTGCGTAAATCCAGCAATGTCGGCGTCACCAAGATGGCGCTGGCTTTGCCGCCCGACAAATTCTGGGGGTTTTACAATGCTCTCGGCTTCGGCCAAACGTTAGGCACCGGGTTTCCGGGCGAGGTTCAGGGACGCATGCCGGATCGCAAGGGGTTGCGGCCGTTCGCCCAAGCCACGCTCTCCTTCGGCTATGGTGTGTCGGCGTCGCCCTTGCAACTGGCGAGGGCTTATCTGGCGCTGGCGAACGATGGTGCGATGCCTGCCGTCAGCATGCTGAAGCTGGATCGTCCCTCTCCGCAAACCCAGGTAATGTCTAAGCTGACCGCTACGGCTGTGCGCGGCATGTTGGAGGGCGTAGTTTCCGCCGAAGGCACGGCGATCAAGGCGGCTATTCCGGGCTTCCGGGTGGCTGGCAAAACCGGCACGGTGAAAAAAAGCGCCGGTCGCGGAGGCTACCAGGCCTCGAGCTATATTGCTGTGTTCGCCGGTATGGCGCCGGCAAGCGATCCTCGATTGGTCACGGTGGTGATGATCGATGAACCCTCTGCAGGCGAATACTATGGAGGTGCCGTGGCGGCACCGGCGTTCGCCTCGGTTATGGAGTCCGGGCTGAGGTTGCTTAATGTTCTGCCGGACCGGGATTTGGGGCCGTCCATTCTTTCGGCCCAGAAGGATGAAATCTTTTGAGGACAGGATCCGATAGTGCCGGCGCATCTCTGCGGTGGCTGCTGGCGGATCTGGACATGCCGCAGGCGATTGCGGATATGCCGGTATTCGGTCTAAGCCTCGACAGTCGATCGGTGCGCACCGGCGATGCGTTTTTCGCCTTGCCGGGCACGCAGGTGCATGGTCTCCGCCACGCGGCTGCTGCAATGCAGCGGGGCGCCGTGGCCGTCGTCTACGACCCTTCCGGCGGTGCCGAAGAGTGGGTGTCCGATCCGAGGCTCGATTTTGCCGTTCCGGTTCCCCGTTTGGGGCAGCACCTGGGCAGCATCGCTGCCCGTTTTTTCGGCCATCCTTCCGACGCCTTGAGCGTCGTTGCCGTTACCGGCACTAACGGCAAAACTTCTTGTACCCATTTCATTGCCCAGGCCTTGCAGGATGAATCGCCTAGCGCGGTGATCGGCACCTTGGGCTGGGGCAGGCCTGGCAGCCTGAGGCAGATTGCTCATACGACGCCGGATGCGATCGAGATCCAAGCCATACTCGCGATGCTTAAGGCGCACGGTATAGGCTTTGCGGCTTTGGAGGCTTCCTCGCACGGGCAGGTTCAGGGGCGAATCAATGGGGTGCGTTGCCGCGGCGCGCTGTATACCCGCATCACCCGGGATCATCTGGATTATCACGGGACCTTCGAGTCCTATCTGGACGCCAAGCTGGGCTTGCTTTCCAACCCAGGGCTGGAATTCGCAGCCCTCACCCTCGACGACCCGCATGTGGACGCCATCCTTGCCCGCGTTCCGTCCGGTGTGCGCATTATCGGCTACGGATTGAGCGGGGCGACTTCAGCCGAGTTTCCAGTTGTCTGTTCCGACGCCGTGGACCAATCGCCGGAAGGATTGCATTTGCGGGTGCGCTGCGGAGATTGTTCCGTCGAGATGTATGCTCCGGTTTATGGGGATTTCAACGCAGAGAATCTACTCGGGACGGTCGCGGTGCTACTGGGCTTGGGGTATTCCCTCGAATCTGCAGCCCGGCGAGTGGGCCGAGTCGCTGCCGTGCCGGGGCGTATGGAACAGTTCCACGCAGGCGGTGTGGCGGCGGTGGTCGATTTTGCCCATACCCCGGATGCTCTGCGGAATGTGTTGACGAGTTTGCGCCGCCATTGCCGGGGGCGGCTGTGGGCGGTATTCGGCTGCGGCGGCGACCGAGACAAGGGGAAGCGTCCGGAGATGGGGGCTATCGCCGAGGCACTGGCGGATTTGTTGATCCTTACCGACGACAATCCTCGCTTCGAACAGGGCGATGCCATCGTCCAGGACATTCTCCAAGGTTGCGCCGGAGCCGTCGAAGTCATTCGTGACCGCAGGGCGGCCATCCATAGCGCCATAGCCCGGGCCGAGACCGGCGATATCGTGCTGATCGCGGGCAAAGGGCATGAGGCCTTTCAGGACGTCGGCGGAGTCCAGCACCCGTTCTCCGACCGGGAAGAGGTCAGAAAAGCGTTGTCGGCACGGCGCGGCGACGCCGCATGAAACGAACTGCAGAGACGTACCGTCTCTATTGGAACCAGGTTTAAGGAAATACGATGCTGCTGATACTTGCGAACTGGCTCGAGCACTATTTCGATGCATTCCGCGTTTTTCACTACCTCACTTTTCGCGGCATCTTGGGCGTACTGACCGCGTTAGTCATTTCTTTCATCGTAGGGCCCGCGATGATCCGGCGCCTGGGCCAGTACAAAATTGGGCAGAACATCCGCGACGATGGGCCTCAGAGCCATTTTTCCAAAGCCGGTACGCCTACGATGGGCGGCGCGCTCATTCTGGTCACGATCACGGTCAGCACCTTGCTGTGGGCCGATCTCGGCAACCGTTACGTCTGGGTCGTTCTGCTGGTGACCCTAGCTTATGGTGTCATCGGTTTCATCGACGACTACAAGAAGCTGGTGTTGAAAAACAGCAAGGGCCTGGCGGCGCGGGACAAATACTTGTGGCAGTCGGTTTTCGGCCTGGCAGCTGCATTATTTCTGTATTACACGGCAGCCCTGCCGGAAGAGACCCAGTTCATAGTGCCGTTCTTCAAAAATGTAGTGCTGAATCTGGGCTGGCTGTATGTCCCGCTGGTCTATTTCGTGGTGGTGGGGTCGAGCAATGCCGTGAATCTGACCGACGGGTTGGACGGCTTAGCCATCCTACCGACGGTGCTGGTCGGCGGCGGCTTGGCGATTTTTGCCTATGCCTCGGGTCATGCCGAGTTCTCCGAGTACTTGGCCATCCCTTATTTACCTAAGGCCGGAGAATTAGTGGTGTTCTGCGGTGCTTTGGTCGGAGCGGGGCTGGGATTCCTTTGGTTCAATACCTATCCCGCCCAGGTGTTCATGGGCGACGTAGGCGCCCTGGCGCTCGGCGCAGCCTTGGGGATGCTGGCTGTGTTGGTCCGGCAGGAAATCGTGCTCATGATTATGGGTGGAATTTTCGTCATGGAGACGGTATCCGTCGTCTTGCAGGTCGCGTCGTTCAAACTGACAGGCAAGCGTATCTTCCGCATGGCTCCGATCCATCATCATTTCGAACTCAAAGGCTGGCCCGAACCCCGTGTCATCGTCAGATTCTGGATCATCTCGGTGATCCTGGTGCTTGTCGGACTGGCTACTTTGAAGCTGCGTTGAATCGTACATGAACGACTGTGTGGCCGTTGAAATGACGCCTTGCGAATTCAGCGCTCTTGGGCTCGACCATCGCGCACGGGTGCTCGTACTTGGGCTGGGTACGACCGGCCTTTCCACCGTCCGTTTTCTAAGAGGGCAAGGGTTCCAGTGTGCGGTCATGGATAGTCGGATCAAACCGCCCGGTCTGGACGAATTACGCGAGGCTTTTCCCGATGTGCCCTTATTTCTAGGGGAGTTCAGTCCTGATGCATTGCGAGCTGCGACTCATCTTGCCGTCAGCCCGGGCATTTCTCTGGAGTTGGATGCGATCCGGGAGGCTCGGCAGCGGGGGGTCCGCGTGGTCGGCGATCTGGATCTTTTCGCCTGCTGTGCAAGAGCGCCGGTCGTCGCCATAACCGGGGCGAATGGCAAGAGCACAGTGACGACGTTGGTCGGACTCATGGCCAAGGCGTCCGGGGTCCGGGCGGCGGTCGGCGGGAATCTGGGAACTGCCATGCTGGATCTGTTGGATGCCCGGCCGGAGCTATATGTGCTGGAACTCTCGAGCTTCCAGCTTGAGCGTTCCGAGCTGTTTCGGGCGGATGTCGCTACCGTGCTCAATATCAGTCCTGATCATATGGACCGCTATCCCGATCTGGCTGCCTATGCCGAAGCGAAGCGGCGGGTATTCCTCGGCGAGGGGTTGATGGTCCTCAACCGGGATGATGTACGGGTCGCTGATATGTACCGAACGGGACGGCGTGCGGTGTGGTTCGGTTTAGGCGGAGAGAAGGATCTGGATTACACCACCGGCTTCTGCGATAGCCGAACCTGGATTCTGGCGCAAAGGGATCCACTGCTGCCGGCCGACGAAGTCCGCATCAAGGGCCGGCACAATTTGGCCAATGTGCTCGCGGCCGTGGCGATTGCCGATGCGTGCAAATTCGATCGCGCCGCTGTCGTGCAGGTATTGCGGACATTTCCGGGGCTGGATCATCGCATGCAATGGGTCGCCGATATCGGCGGCGTCGCTTATGTCAATGATTCCAAGGCGACCAATGTCGGTGCATGTATTGCCGCCTTGTCCGGGCTGGACGGAAGGGCCGTACTCATCGCCGGCGGCGACGGCAAGGGCGCCGATTTTTCGGAGCTCGCTCCGGTAGCGGCGGAAAAATTGAGGGCTGCGGTTCTGTTAGGGCGGGACGGACCTCTGCTCGAACAAGTGCTCAAGGACGTTGTGGCTACGATTCGGGTCAATACGATGTTCGAGGCGGTCCGGGCGGCGCGCGAGGTGGCACAGCGCGGCGATACCGTGCTGCTCGCGCCCGCTTGCGCCAGTTTGGACCAATACAAGGACTACCAGGAGCGCGGGCGGGATTTCGCCGCAACGGTAAGGAGTCTGTCATGACTACACATGCGATTCGCCGCAGTCGGGGGCTGGTTCTGAAATGGGGGGCTAGCCGCTTTTATCTGGATACGATCCTGCTTTCGGTCTCGCTGGGATTGATGCTGTTCGGGTTCGTCATGGTGTCTTCGGCCTCGCTCCATCTCGGTGAGAAGATGGCCAGCGACAGTTTCTACTTTCCTAAGCACCAGTTCGCACATATCGTTCTGGGGCTGGCAGCGGGATGGGCGGCGGCGAAGGTGAGATTGGAGGTGCTGGAGCGGCACTCGATGACGCTGTTCTGGCTGGGTATCGCATTGCTCGTACTGGTACTGGTGCCCGGTATCGGCAAGTCGGTAAACGGCAGCGTGCGCTGGGTCAACCTGTTCGGTCTCCGTATCCAGGTGTCCGAAGTGTTCAAACTGGTGGCGACGATTTACGTTGCCGGCTACATCGCCCGCCACCTGGAAACCGTCAGGACGTCATTAAAGGGGATGATTTTCCCCTTGAGCCTATTGGCCATTGGCGGGGTTCTCCTGCTAAAGGAGCCCGATTTCGGCGCCACCGCGGTGGTCATGGCGACGGCCTTGGGGATGCTGTTTCTCGCGGGCGCCCGCCTGTGGGTTTTCGCCTCTCTCTTGGGGCTGGTCGCCGTCGCTGGGACACTGTTAATTTACACCGCTGAGTACCGGCTGAAACGAGTGCTCAGTTTTCTCGACCCCTGGGCAGACCCTCTCAATTCGGGCTTCCAACTGACCCAAGCCTTGATCGCCTTTGGTCGCGGCGAGTGGCAGGGGGTGGGGTTGGGCTCTAGTGTCCAGAAGCTGTTCTATCTACCCGAAGCCCATACCGATTTCCTGTTTTCGGTGATCGGCGAGGAACTAGGACTTTGGGGAGCGTCCACCGTCATCTTGTTGTTCGCTGTCGTGGTCTGGCGGGCATTGGCGATCGGTCGGCTTGCCGAACGCAGCGGCAATCTGTTTGCCGCTTTCCTTGCCTATGGCATCGGCATCTGGTTAGGTCTGCAGGCGTTCATCAACATGGGGGTGAACATGGGCATGCTGCCGACCAAGGGGTTGACCCTGCCGCTGATGAGCTACGGCGGCGGCAGCATGATGGTCGTATGTGCGGCCATTGGATTATTGTTCCGCATCCGCAGCGAGGCGGTGTCGAGTTTCATGGGTGGCGATCGGAAAGGCGGATGGGCACGCGCATAATGATTTTGGCCGGCGGAACCGGCGGCCATGTGTTTCCTGCCCTTGCGGTCGCCGAAAAGCTGAGCGGGGCTGGAGCGGCAGTGTGTTGGATGGGAACCCGGTCCGGCCTGGAGGCTCGGGTGGTGCCGGCGGCTGGTTACCCGATCGACTGGCTCAGTGTCAGCGGTATACGAGGTAAAGGCCTGCTGGCCAAGGTGAAGGCCCCCGCCATGCTGGGCTTGGCCTGTTTCCAGGCATTCCGTATACTGCGGCACAGAAAACCGGATGCCGTGCTGGGCATGGGCGGTTTTGTCGCCGGTCCCGGTGGACTCATGGCCCGGGCGCTCGGCATACCTTTAATCATCCATGAGCAGAACCGGATTCCCGGTACTACCAATCGCCTGCTGTCCCGTATTGCGAATAGGGTACTGGAAGCCTTTCCCGGCGCTTTTCCCGAACGCGCAGACGCGGCCTGCACCGGTAATCCCTTGCGGCAGGCCATAGAGTCTTTCCAGAACAACCGAGCTCTCCGCCAGGGGAGGCATGTGCTTGTTCTCGGCGGCAGCTTAGGTGCTCAGGCGTTGAACCGCGTCGTCCCTCAGGCCTTGGCGGCCTTGGGCGTGGGGCAGGTCGAGATTCGGCATCAAACCGGGCAGGCTATGCTCGAGGAAACCAAAGATTTGTACCACCACCTCGAATTACCAGCAAAAGTGGATGCTTTCATCGAAAATATGGAAGAGGCCTATGCTTGGGCCGATATGGCAGTTTGCCGCGCCGGCGCCATGACGGTGAGCGAACTGGCGGCAGCTGGATTGCCCGCCATCCTCGTGCCGTTCCCCTATGCTATCGACGACCATCAGACCGCCAACGGCGGCTATCTTGCGGAGGCTGGCGCGGCGGTACTGATGTCCCAGTCGACACTCGACCGGGAATCGCTGGCCGCCGAAATTCGTTCTTTGCTGGATGATCGCGAAAGGCTGCAGGCCATGAGCGCGGCGGCACGGGCCTTGGCCCGTTACGAGGCGGCCGAGCGCGTCGCGCAAATCTGCCTGGAGGAGGTCGGCGTATGACGCCTCGAACCGAGGGTATGCAAAAAATCACCCGCATCCATTTCGTCGGGATCGGCGGTGCCGGTATGAGCGGCATCGCCGAGGTTCTGTTGAACCTCGGCTACCGCGTGTCCGGTTCCGATTTGCAGCAGAACGCCAACACTCGCCGTCTGCAGGAGCTAGGCGCGGTGATCTCGACCGGGCACGAGGCCCGGCATGTCGAGGCAGTGGACGTCGTCGTGGTGTCCAGCGCGGTAGACCAAACCAACGTGGAAATCGATGCGGCCCGGGCTGCCCGGATTCCCGTCATCTCGCGGGCCGAAATGTTGGCGGAACTGATGCGGTTCCGCTACGGCGTCGCGGTGGCCGGTACTCACGGCAAGACCACGACGACCAGTCTGACCGCCAGTATCCTGGCCGAAGGCGGCCTCGATCCGACCTTCGTGATCGGCGGAAGGTTGAACAGCGTAGGCGCCAATGCCCAATTGGGAAAAGGCGAATATCTGGTGGCCGAAGCCGACGAGAGTGACGCTTCGTTCCTGCACCTGCAGCCCATGATTGCAGTAGTGACCAACATCGACCAGGATCACATGGGCACCTACGGTAACGATTTCGGGCGGCTCAAGGATGCGTTTGTCGAATTCCTGCACCATGTACCGTTCTACGGTGCTGCTGTTCTGTGCGCCGAAGATCCGGGGGTTTGCGACATCCTGCCGCGGCTGAGTAAACCATACCGCACCTACGGCGAGCGCGAAGGCGTCGATATCCGTGCGGTCGATATCCAGCGCCTCGGATTACAGAGCCGGTTCAGCGTACTGCGGCAGGGCGCAGGGCCGCTGGAGATCACGCTCAACCTGCCGGGCTACCACAATATTCTCAACGCGCTGGCAGCGATCGGCGTCGCCACCGAGTTGGGCGTCGCCGATGCGGTGATCCAGCGGGCGCTGGCGGGATTCCGAGGCATCGGACGGCGGTTCCAAATCAATGCCAGCCTGAGCTTCGGCGGCGGCGAAATCACGTTCGTCGACGATTACGGCCATCACCCCAGCGAATTGGCGGCGACCCTAGATTCCGCCCGCAACGCCTGGCCCGACCGGCGCCTGGTGGTGGTGTTCCAGCCGCACCGCTACACCCGTACCCACGATCTGTTCGAGGATTTCGTGCAAGTCCTGTCTCGGGTCGACGTGCTGGTGCTGCTGGAAGTGTATTCCGCCGGCGAAGCGCCCATAGCCGGCGCAGATGGCCGCTCTCTGAGCCGCGCGATCCGGGTGAGGGGGCAGACCGACCCCATCTTCGTAGAAACCACGGATGAAGTCTTCGACATCCTGCCCAACGTCTTGAAGCCGGGCGATGTAGTGATGACGCTGGGCGCCGGCAGCGTCGGCGCACTGGCCCAGCAGTTGCCGGACCGCTTGGGCGCGGAGCCATTATGAAGGGGGCAGGCGAACTCATCGCCACGCCTCTGCGCGGAATCCGGCTTGAAGGCGAGACGTTGGCCGAACATACTAGTTGGCGGGTGGGCGGCGTTGCGGAGCGTTTTTATCAACCTGCCGATCTCGACGATCTGGTCGAATTCCTACGCCGGCTATCGCCGCAGGAGCCTCTGTTCTGGCTGGGGCTGGGCAGCAACGTGCTGGTCAGGGACGGCGGCATCCGCGGCACCGTCATCTGCACTAAAAACCGGCTGCGTGCCATCGAAGTCCGCGATCCGTATTGCGTCTACGCCGAAGCCGGCATTCCCTGTGCCCATGTCGCCCGTTTCTGTACCGACCGAAATTGGGTGGGGGCCGAATTTCTAGCCGGCATTCCCGGCACCTTGGGCGGTGCCTTGGCGATGAACGCCGGCGCATTCGGAGGTGAAACCTGGAGCTTGGTGCGCCGAGTGCTGACGGCGAACCGCAGCGGCCGGACCATCTGGCGGGCACCCGAAGAATTCGAGGTGGGTTATCGCCACGTGCATGGCCCTGAAGGCGAGTGGTTCCTGGCCGCCGAGCTGGAGCTAGCGCCCGGCGAAGGGAATGCCGGACGCGAGCGCATCAAGGCTCTGCTGGCCCGCCGTTCGGCCACACAGCCGACCCATCAACCGAGCTGCGGCTCGGTATTCCGGAATCCTCCCGGCGATTTCGCGGCGCGCTTGATCGAGGCTTGCGGGCTTAAGGGATGCTCCATCGGCGGCGCACAGGTATCCGAGAAACATGCCAATTTTATTGTCAACGTAGGCAGTGCGACCGCAGCCGACATCGAAATATTGATTTCCGAGGTGCGGAACCGGGTGGCCCTGCAATTCGGGGTGTGGCTGGAACCCGAGATTCGGATCGTGGGCGAGCGATGAGTTTAGGAAAACCGAAGGGGAAGCGAGTGGAAAAACGGATTCGACAGGCTGTGGAGTTCGGCAAGGTGGCGGTCTTGATGGGGGGTACTGCTGCAGAGCGCGAAGTTTCTTTGAACAGCGGCAAGGCCGTGCTTGAGGCGCTGAAAGCCGGCGGGATCGATGCCGAGGGCTTCGATGTCGGACGCGACATGACCGCGCCGCTGTTGGATCGCCGTTTCGATCGCGTGTTCAACATCATCCATGGCCGCGGCGGCGAAGACGGTGTGCTGCAGGGTGCTCTGGCCTGCATGGGGATTCCTTGCACGGGTAGCGGCGTGCTGGCCTCTGCGCTGAGTATGGACAAGCTGCGTACCAAGCTGTGCTGGATGGGAGCAGGACTGCCGACCCCGCCCTGGTTGCGGCTGGAGTCGGAAGCGGATCTCCAGCGCTGCCGGGAAGCGTTAGGCTTCCCCGTGATCGTCAAGCCGGCGGAAGAAGGGTCGAGCATCGGCATGAGCCGAGCGGCTACGCCCGAAGAGTTGGCGCAGGCCTGGGAGCGCGCCTCCGGCTACGGCTGTGCCGTATTCGCCGAGCGCTGGATCGACGGAGTGGAATATACCGGCGGCATGCTCAAAGGGATGCCGCTGCCGCTGATCCGTCTGGAAACCCCGCATGCCTTCTATGATTTCGAGGCTAAATACCGGGCGGAAACTACGCGTTACATCTGCCCTTGCGGGCTGGACGCCGATCGGGAGGCCGAATTGCAGCGCTTGGTGGTCCGTGCCTGCGAAGTCGTCGGAGTGCGCGGTTGGGGAAGAGTTGATCTGCTGGTAGACCGCAGCGGTCAGCCGTGGCTGATCGAAGTCAATACCGTGCCGGGAATGACGGATCACAGCCTTGTGCCGATGGCTGCCAAGGCGGCGGGCATCGATTTTCAGGAGTTGGTGTGGCATATCCTGGAAACCAGCGCCGTCTAGCGCCCGGTCCGCGCATCCGCGCCGGGGCCAAAACCGTACCAGCCGTCGGCGGGAACATCCTTGCTGTTTTCACGATGCTGGTGCTGGTCGTTCTGGCTGCCGTCTGGGCTTTTCGCAGCACGCAATCGCTTGCCGAGCAGCGAGTGCAGACTATTCGGGTAAAAGGTGCATTCCGCAACATCGATCCGGCGGTGGTAGAACGCCTCGTGCGTGAGACGCTGGCGAACGACGATACTTATTTCGCGGTTTCTCTGGACGGCATCCGGCAGGCGGTCGCGACGATTCCCTGGGTAGACGACGTCCAGGTCGAACGCCGCTGGCCCGATCGCGTCGAAGTGGAGGTGTGGGAGCATCGCCCCGTGGCGCGCTGGGGCGATCGGGAATTTATCGACGACCACCTGAGCCGATTTTATGTCGGCAGTACTCAGGGATTCGAACATTTGCCGCTGCTGAGCGGGCCGGATGGCCAGGAGCGCCGGTTGATCAAGGCGCTGATCGGCTTGAACGACCAGTTCGAGAACTGGGGAACTGGCGTCGCCGAACTCAAATTGACAAACCGCTGGTCGTGGTCTTTGCGGCTGGAGTCGGATATCCGGATCGAGTTTGGGCGCCAGGAGCCGCTGGAAGCGATCCCTCATTTGCAGAGCCTCTTGCCGCTCTTGGGAAAAGAACGCATGGCCCTGCTCCAAAGTATCGATTTGAGGTATCCTTATGGCTTCGCGGTCGTATGGAAGCCGCCGTTTCCGGATATGGGCGCTCCTCCGGAGCCGCCTGAGGTCATGCCTCCGGCATGAGGATGCGCGATCATGCACGATATTAGGGATATTTTTTCCGCACTATGTGCCCGGTCGGGCGGGGAACGGCAAGGTCGCCTATTGAGTGCCGTAGGCGGGACATGCGTCTGAAACATCCTTCGAATTTGACTCCATGGGCAAAAAGTCGGACAAAAACGTAATCGTAGGGCTGGATATCGGTACCTCCAAAGTTGCTTGCCTCGTGGGCGAGGTCAACGAGGACGGTCAGATCGAAGTCGTCGGCCTAGGGACCCATCCTTCGCGCGGACTCAAGAAAGGCGTCGTCGTCAATCTCGAAACCACCGTTCACTCCATTCAGCGTGCCGTCGAAGAGGCGGAGCTGATGGCCGGTTTCCGAATCAACTCGGTTTATGCGGGTATCGCCGGCAGCCATATCAGCAGCATGAATTCGCACGGCATCGTCGCGATTCGGGACAAGGAAGTCAGCCAAGGCGACGTCGACCGGGTGATCGATTCTGCCCGCGCGGTCGCGATTCCCGCCGACCAGAAAATCCTGCACATTCTGCCTCAGGAGTTTGTCATCGATCGGCAGGAAGGCGTCAAGGAGCCGATCGGCATGTCGGGTATCCGTCTCGAAGCGCGGGTGCATATCGTTACCGGCGCGGTGAGCGCAGCCCAGAATATCCAGAAATGCATACAGCGCTGCGGACTTGAAGTCGAAGATATCGTGCTCGAACAGCTGGCCTCCAGTCAGGCCGTGCTGACCGATGATGAGAAGGAGCTCGGCGTCTGCCTGGTGGATATCGGGGGCGGCACTACGGACATCGCGGTGTTCACCGATGGGGCGATCCGCCATACCGCAGTCATTCCGATCGCAGGCGACCAAGTCACCAATGATATTGCTGTGGCGCTCCGCACTCCGACTCCCCATGCCGAAACGCTCAAGCTCAAGCACGCCTGTGCCCTGACCCAGCTCGCCGATATCGAGGACACGATCGAGGTTCCCAGCATCGGCGATCGGTCGTCCCGGCAGATATCCCGGCTCAATCTCGCCGAAATCGTAGAGCCGCGCTACGAAGAGTTGCTGCTGCTGGTGCAGTCCGAGCTGCGCCGGGCCGGGTTCGACGATCTGATCGCGGCCGGTATCGTGTTGAGCGGGGGAAGCTCGCGGGTCGAAGGTTTGGTGGAGCTGGCGGAAGAAATATTCCATATGCCGGTGCGCTTGGGGGCGCCCTATACGGTGTCTGGCCTCAACGATGTGATTCGCAATCCGGCCTACGCCACCGGCGTGGGCCTGCTGCTGCATGGGCGGCAGCATTTGTTTTCCGGCGAACGCCCCATGCTGGGCGGCGGCGGCTTCAAGAATATCTGGCAGCGCATGAAAAATTGGTTTCAGGGAAATTTCTGAAACGGGGCGTTTTCCGAATTGTCCGCATGACGGGGGGATGGGAACATGAAATTTGAACTTGTAGATTCGTTTAGTCCGAACGCGGTCATTAAAGTGATCGGCGTCGGCGGCGGCGGGGGCAATGCCGTCAACCACATGGTGAGCAGCCAGATCGAGGGCGTCGATTTCATTTGCGCCAATACCGATGCGCAGGCGCTGCGGAACCTCGGTGCGCGCACCGTCATCCAGTTGGGCAACAATCTGACCAAAGGCCTGGGTGCTGGGGCGAACCCGGATATCGGTAGGCAAGCGGCGCTCGACGACCGCGAACGCATCCTCGAAGTGCTGGATGGCGCCGACATGGTGTTTATCACCGCCGGTATGGGCGGCGGCACCGGCACCGGTGCCGCGCCGGTGATCGCCGAAATCGCCAAGGAGGCCGGCATTCTCACGGTCGCCGTGGTGACCAAGCCGTTTCCGTTCGAAGGCCGCAAGCGCCGTATCGTCGCAGACAAGGGTATTGCCGAGCTGAGCCAGTTCGTGGATTCCCTGATCACCATTCCTAACGAAAAGCTACTGCCGGTGCTGGGCAAGGACGTGAGCCTGATGGCGGCGTTCGCCGCCGCGAACGACGTGCTGTTGGGGGCCGTGCAGGGCATCGCCGAGCTGATCACCCGGCCGGGCCTGATCAACGTGGACTTCGCCGATGTCCGTACCGTCATGTCGGAAATGGGCGTGGCGATGATGGGTACGGGCGTGGGCAGCGGTCCGACCCGCGCGCGCGACGCTGCCGAGCGGGCCATCGCCAGCCCGCTGCTGGAGGATATCAGCCTGTCCGGCGCCAAGGGCATCCTGGTCAACATCACCGGCGGGCTCGATCTCGCTATCGGCGAATTCGACGAGGTGGGCAACGCGGTCAAGGATTATGCCTCGGATGAGGCGATGGTCGTCATCGGCACCGTTATCGATCCCGAGATGCAGGACGAAGTTCGTGTGACGGTCGTGGCGACCGGGCTTGCAGGCCAGTCTCAGCAGGTCTCCGAGGCGCCGCTGAAGCTGGTGCACAAGCAGACCGGTGAAATCGACTACGAACAGATGCAACGTCCTACCGTGCTGCGGCGGCAGTCCAAGCACGAGTCGCGCGGCGAACCCGGCAAGGAAATGGATCTCGAATACCTCGATATCCCCGCTTTCCTGCGTCGCCAAGCCGATTGATTATTTTCCCAGCACTTTTCATCTCTTCAGCTCATCCGGGATACGCGGGTACCGTGACCCGGATGACGCACCGAAAGACCTACCGGATTGGCCGCGGCATTGCGGCCCCACTAATGGGGGACCTCTGAATGATCAAACAAAGAACCTTGAAGAATGTGATTCGCGCCACTGGCGTGGGTTTGCACACCGGCGAAAAGGTTTATCTCACTCTGCGGCCCGCAGCGCCCAACTCCGGCATCAAATTTCGCCGGGTCGATCTTCCCGAGCCCGTGGTGATCGACGCCCGGCCCGACAATGTCGGCGATACCACATTGTCCACCACACTGGTGAAAGGCGATGTGCGGATCTCGACGGTGGAGCACCTGCTTTCCGCTTTCGCCGGTTTGGGGATCGACAACGCCTATGTCGACGTCAGCGCCCCCGAGGTGCCGATCATGGACGGCAGCGCCGGGCCTTTCGTTTTTTTGATCCAGTCGGCCGGGGTGCAGGAGCAGGAGGCGCCTAAGCAGTTCATCCGCATCAAGCGGCCGCTGCAGGTCGAAGACGGCGACAAGTGGGCCCGCTTCGAACCCCACGACGGCTTCAAGGTGACGTTCACTATCGATTTCGACCATCCGGTTTTCGACAAGGATTCCCAAACGGCCAGCATCGAGTTTTCATCGACCAGCTTCGTCAAGGAGATCGCCCGCGCTCGCACCTTCGGCTTCATGCGCGACATCGAAATGCTGCGCAAGAACCGCCTGGCTCTGGGCGGCTCCATGGACAACGCCATTGTCGTGGACAAATTTCGGGTACTCAACGAGGATGGCCTGCGCAGTGGCGACGAGTTCGTCAAGCATAAGATCCTCGACGCCATCGGCGATCTCTATCTCTTGGGGCATAGCCTGATCGGCTCGTTCACCGGTCACAAATCCGGCCACGGCCTCAATAATCACTTGCTGCGGCAGCTCCTGCAGACTCGCGACGCCTGGGAAATGGTGAGCTTCGAGGACGAGAAGTACGCGCCGATTTCCTACATGCGGACGGCGCCTGCGGCGCGCTGACCGGTCAGCGCGGCACCCGGCGCAGGGTGCCGCATAGGCGCAGCAAGGCCGCGCCGATTTCGCTGTCGCTCGTCTGCGCTGCCGCTTCAAGCGCGGCGATAGTCTGCGGGACGGGCCAGTTGTGAGCAGGCCGCGGCGGCGCGGCACAGGACGCCTCCAAGGCCATGTGCAGGGTTTTGACCTTACCCTGACGAAACCGGCCTTGGCCTGAGCTCGCCAGCGTTTCGATGATCTTGGGCAGGTAGAAGCGCAACTGCGCGGTCCAGGCTCCCGACTCGGCATAAAGCACTAGGATGTCGTTTCCGGCCACGCAGTCCAGGCAGCGGTCAGCCAGCGGCGGCGGCAGCGTTTGCTTTATGGTTTTCAGCAAGTTCCGGTGATTTTCGATCCGTTCCAGGCAAGCGCCCAGGACTTTCTTCGGGATGAGTTCGGAGACTCGGGAGGGCTGGGTTTCGTTCATGGGGCTCACAAAGGCCGGAACACTTGCACGACGGAAGCGTCGTCTGCTGCCGGGGTTGCCGCGAATCCTAGCGCTTCCATGAATTGCAGCATTTTGCCGTTGCCGGCCAAAACCTCGCCCTGCAGCTTTTGTATGCCTTTTTCACGGGCGGCATCGGCGAGCGTAGCCATCAGGCGCGCGCCGATGCCGCGTCGCTGCCAGCCGTCGGCGACGACGATGGCGAATTCGGCGCTTTCCCCGCCGGGATTGCTGAAAAACCGCGCTACGGCCACTTCCGTCTCACGTCCATCCTGCTCCACGGTCGCGATCAGAGCCAACTCCCGGTGGTAATCGAGCTGAGTCAATCGGACTAGCATATCGGGGCTAAGCTCTTGGACTGACTGCATGAAGCGGAAGTATTTCGCTTCATGGGACAGGGCGCGGACAAACTCCTGTTCCATCTCGGCATCTTCGGGCCGTATCGGGCGGATCGTGATCCGGGTGCCGTCGCCGAGTTGTAGCCGGCTTACCCATTGTTCGGGATAAGGATGGATCGCCATGTGGTCATAGCGTTTGCGTCCTGGCGGAGGGTGTCGCACGAGGATGCGGGCGTCCAGCGCGTAAACCCCATTCTCGTCGGCGACCAGCGGATTGATGTCCAGTTCGCGGATCTGCGGCAGCTCGCATACCATTTCGGACACCCGCTGCAGAGTCTGGATGAGTGCCTCCATCCGGATGGGCGGCAGGTTGCGGAACTCGCCTAGTGCGGCCGAGATACGCGTCTGGCCGATCAAGGTACGGGCGATGTGCGCGTTGATCGGCGGCAGGCCGATCGCCCGGTCCCGGCTGATTTCGACCGCCGTGCCGCCAGTGCCGAAGCCGATCACAGGTCCGAATACCGGATCGTCGATCACGCCGACCAGCAGTTCCCTCCCGTTCCTGCCGGCATACATTTTTTCCACTGAAACGCCTTCGATGCGGGCGTCCGGTTTGCGCCGGGCGACCCGTGCCAGGAGCTCGTTGTAGGCCTGCCGCACCGATTCGGCGTGGGTCACATTGAGCATCACCCCGTCCACATCGGATTTGTGGGTAATGTCGGGCGACAGGATTTTCAGGGCTACGGGAAATCCCAGATACTCCGCCGCCGCAAGGGCTTCGTTGGGAGAATGAGCGGCCAATGCCGGCAGCATGGGAATATGAAAGGCGCCGAGAATCGCCCTTGTTTCCAGCGGTGTGAGCAGGCTGCGCTTGTCTCCCAGTGCGCCCTCGACGATCAGGTGTGCGCCGGCGATGTCGGGAGGGGCGAGTTCGGTCAAGGGGCCGGGCACCTGCAGCAGCATCTGCTGGTTGCGGTGATATTCGGCCAGGAAGCTGAAGGCTTCGGTCGCGCTTTCGGGATTGGGAAAGCTGGGAATACCTCGTTCGGTGAAAAACGACCTGCCGTCGCAGACCTGGGTTTCGCCGAGCCAGCAGGCCAGCACCGGCTTCTTTGAGTCTCCGATGGCAGCGACGGTCTGCCGGGCGGCGGCCGTGGGGTCGGTCATGGCCTGGGGGGTGAGCATGACCAGGAGTCCATCCACGCCGGGATCGCCGAGGCAGGCTTCAACCGCGGCGGCGTACCGGTCCGGCGTGGCGTCGCCGAGGATATCGATGGGGTTGCCGTGCGACCAGCAAGCCGGCAGAGCCGCGCTCAGTCGTTGCAAGGTGCCATCGGACAGCTCTGCTAGCCGTAGCCGGCGTTCGACCGCGGCGTCCGTAGCCATGACTCCTGGGCCGCCGGCGTTGGTGACGATGGCGAGGTGCTCGCCGTGGACGTGGTGAGCGCTGGCCAGCAATTGGGCGGCGGCGAACAGCTGTTCGATGGTTTTGGCGCGGACCACGCCGGCCCGCTTGAGCGCGGCGTCGAATACGTCGTCGGCGCCGACGAGGGCGCCGGTGTGGGACACGGCGGCGCGGGAGCCTTCGGCATAGCGGCCGGCCTTGATGACGATGACCGGCTTGAGCCGGGCCGCCGCCCTCAGTCCGCTCATGAAGCGGCGGGCGTCGCGGACGCCTTCCACGTAGACCAGGATGCTGCGGGTTTCGTGGTCCAGGGCCAGGTAGTCGAGCACGTCGCCGAAATCGATGTCGTAAGCCGCACCGATCGAGGCGACCAGGGAAAATCCGATGCGGTGGGCGCTGGCCCAGTCGACGATCGCCGTGCATAGCGCGCCGGACTGGGAAACCAGTGCTAGGCCGCCGGGCAAGGCCACATTATTGCTGAAAGTGGCATTGAGATTCAGGCTGGGCCGCATCAGCCCTAGGCAGTTCGGGCCGAGCAGGCGGATGCCATAGTTGCGCGCTTCGGCCATGAGCGAGCGAGACAGGCTTAGCCCTTGGCTGTCGGCGGCGCCGAAGCCGGCCGAGAACACGATTGCGGCGCGGACGTTCTGCTCGCCACAGTCCCGCAGGATCGAGGGGATCGTCGACGCTGGCGTGGCGATCAGCGCTAAGTCGACAGGGCCTTCGACCTCGCCCAAGTTCCGGTAACAGCGCCGGCCCAGGATCTCATCGTGCTTCGGATTGATGGGGTAGGCCGGGCCGGCGAAGCCGCCGTCGAGAAGATTCTGGAAAACCCGGAACCCCACTGATTCGCGGCGTTCGCTGGCGCCGAACACGGCGAGGGCCCGTGGTTGAATCAAGGTGTCCAGATATTGGCCCGCCACGCCGGTGCTCCGGATCAGGCCGTGCCGGGCAGCAGCGGAACGAACATTGCCGGTTCCACGGGGAGAGTTTCGTAGCCTGCTTCGGTTCGGGTGACACGGTGCAGCATCTGGTTGCCGGCTTCTCCGACCGGCGCGACCAGTACGCCGCCTACGGCGAGTTGGTTCAGCAAGGCTTCAGGCAAGCGCATCGGAGCAGCGGTTACCAGGATGCCGTCGAAGGGCCCGTATTCGTGCCAGCCCAGGTAGCCGTCGCCGTGTTTCAGGCGGATGTTTCTGAGCTTCAGGTCGGACAGGCTGCGGATGGCTCGATCCTGCAGCGCTTCTATGCGTTCTACCGAATACACCTTGCCGACCTGCTGTGCCAATACAGCGGTCTGGTAGCCCGAACCGGTGCCGACTTCCAGTACCCGGCGCAGCGGTCCGGCTTCGATCAGGAGTTCGGTCATCCGGGCGACGGTGTAAGGCTGCGAGATGGTTTGGCCGAAGCCGATCGGCAGCGCGTTATCCTCATAGGCTCGGCTGGCGAAGGCATCTTCGACGAAGATGTGGCGCGGGACGTTCAGCATCGCATCCAGCACTCTAGGGTGGCGAATACCCAGTTCGCGCAGCCGGTTCACCATGCGCTCGCGGGTGCGCGGCGATGTCATGCCGATGCCCCGCAGGCGGACATTCATGCGGCAGCTCCGCCGGGCAGCCAGGCTCCAAGCTGGCTCAGGCGCTCGTAACGGGTGAGGTCGATCTGCAGCGGGGTGACTGAGACGCAATGGTTGCGGATGGCGTGGAAATCGGTGCCGGGACCGGCGTCGGCCTCTGGGCCGGCACAGCCCACCCAGAAAATCTCCCGGCCGCGCGGATCCTGGGTGCGGATCACCGGTTCCGCCTTGTGGCGCGCACCCAGCCGGGTGGCTTGGTAACCCTTGAGTTCCGCCAGCGGAATGTCCGGGACATTGACGTTGAGTATGGTGTCCGCCGGCAGCGGGTTTTCGCGGATGCGCCCCAAGAGTTCCACGGCTACCCGTGCCGCGGTCTCGAAGTGCTGCGGATTATGAGCGGCGAGTGAAATCGCCACCGCCGGCAGGCCGAGGAAACGACCCTCGGTGGCGGCGGCGACGGTGCCGGAATAGATCACGTCGTCGCCCAGGTTGGCGCCATGGTTGATGCCGGCGAAGACCATGTCCGGTTCGTTGTCCAGCAGCCCAGTGATGGCCAGATGTACGCAATCGGTAGGGGTGCCGTCGACCCGGATGAAGCCGTTCTCAGCCTCGGAGGCGCGCAACGGACGCTCCAGGGTGAGGGAGTTGCTCGCGCCGCTGCGGTTGCGCTCGGGGGCGACCACCGTGATTTTGGCCAATGGGGAAAGCGCGTCGGCCAGGGCACGGAGGCCGGGCGCGGCATAACCGTCGTCGTTGCTAAGGAGAATGTGCATGTAGGCGGGGCGATCGATGGATGAGATTCATTTTACATAGAATACACCGTGCCCGCTTGGGCGCTGCGTTATAACGGTATAATCCTGCGTGCAGGCCGGTATTGGGCCGGCGACACTCAATCTCTTAAACCGGACATTGACGGCGACCAGCGGGAGCGGCCATGGCAGCGATTGTCTTCAAGGAACTGGGCGAGCGGATCAAGGCCTGCCCCTTGGCGCAGCGGTACCTGGCATTGCCGCTGCTGATGCAACGCTTGGCGGCGGTCGCTTCAGGCGTCGCCGCGCTCACCCTGATTCTCGCGCTGGTTTACATCTATATCAGCCCGGTCATCGCCAGCGGTATTCTGGCGAGTGTGCTGGCGGGGCTGGCGACCGGCGCCGGTGCCTTGCCTGCGTTATTCGTCCGCGAGGTGTCGCACCGGACCCTGTGCATCATGCTGGGCGGCGCGGCCGGTGTGATGCTGGCCGCGACCGCGTTCTCCCTGATCGTGCCGGGCATCGAATACGGCAATCAGGTCTGGCCCGGCAAGGGCATCTTCGCGGTGGCGATCGGCATGCTAACGGGCGCGCTATTCTTGGAGCTGGCCGACCGCGTGCTGCCTTACGAGCGCTTTCTGGCGGAAAAGGGCGAACTGATCGGTTCGCTCAAAAAAATCTGGCTGTTCATAGTCGCCATCACTTTGCACAATTTCCCGGAAGGTATGGCGGTCGGCGTCAGTTTCGGCGGCGGCGACTACCATGACGGCGTCGCCTTGGCGATTGCCGTCGGTCTGCAGAACATTCCCGAAGGGCTTGCGGTCGCCATGCCTCTGGTCGGCATGGGTTACAACCGCAGGCAGGCGGTACTGATCGCGACGTTCACCGGTCTGGTGGAACCCCTAGGGGCAGTCATGGGCCTGGGCATGGTTGCTGCGTTTTTCCCCTTGCTGCCGCTCGGCATGGCATTCGCCGCCGGCGCCATGCTGTTCGTCATCAGCGATGACATCATTCCGGAGACCCAGTCCCGCGGCAAAATGCGCTCGGCGACTTTCGCGGTGATGATCGGCTTCGTCGTCATGATGATTCTTGACAACCTGTTCGGCTGAAATGTCCTGCTTCTGGTCTTGGAGCTTGCCCGAATGGGCGAACTCATCCTCGCTGCCGTCCGGTGCCCTGGAATGGGCGACCGCATCGGCCACCACCGTTGCCCTTATCGCAGCCGCCGAGATCGGCGACAAGAGCCAGCTGGTTTGCATGACGCTGGCCGCCCGGCATCGCGCGCTGCCGGTTCTGCTCGGCGCGGTGACGGCATTCGCTCTGCTCAATCTAGCGGCCGTGCTGTTCGGTGCGGCGCTGGTCCATTGGGTGCCCAGGCCAGTCGTCGCCGGAGCGGTCGCCCTCTTGTTCCTGGGATTCGGCTTGAAATCGGTGCTGGCGCGGGAAGAAGCCAAGGGCGAAACGGTAGAGGAAAAACCGGGGCACGGCATTTTTGTCACGACCTTCTTGATGATCCTATTCGCCGAATTCGGCGACAAGACCCAGCTTGCCGTAGCCGGGCTGGGAACTTCGGCCGTTCCTTCGGCAGTCTGGGTCGGAGCTACTGTGGCCTTGTCGGCGACTTCGGTTTTGGGGGTATGGGCCGGACGTACCGTGCTGCAAAAAATCCCCCTGGTTTGGCTGCACCGTTTTAGCGGCGTGTTGTTTCTCTCCTTGGCTGTCTATGCCGGCATGGAGGCGGTGCCGGCAGGGTGGCAGTTCATCCGGTCGTTCGGCTGATGGTCGTACCGGTTCCGCCCATGGAGGTTCTGCCTACGGTCTTTCCCCGCCGGCATATCGCTCTGTTCGGACCGAGTTTCGGCGAGGGCGGGGTGGCGCGCGACATCGTCAATCTCGCCAACGGCTTCGTCCGGGCCGGGATGGAGGTCAGCGTGCTGGTGAACCGTCCCAACGAGCTGTTTATGGAGCAGCTCTATCCGGAGGTCCGCCAGAAGGTATTGCCGAGCCGCAGCGACCGGGGGCTGGCGCGCGAGCTGCTGGTCTTCATTCGAGCGCATTGGCCGGCGGTGGTGTTGACCACCGAAGAACGCGACGATGGCATCGCCGTCGCGGTGCGCGAAGAACTCAAAGACGCTCGCGTGCGCTTCTTCCTGCGCATGGTCACCACCTTGTCGGTACGGTTGGCGAACCAGTACCGGTTCCGGCTGAACCGGGCCCTGTATCGCCGTAAGCTGCGGCGGATCTATTCCCGCTGCGACGGGCTGATCTGCAATTCCGAAGGCGTGGCCGACGATCTGGTGTCGTTCCTGGATTTGCCGCGCGGCGGAATCGCCGTCCTGCCGAACCCTACGGTCACGCCCGAATTGCTGGCGGCGGCGCGCGAGCCCATCGCCCACCCCTGGTTCGCGGCCGGCGAGCCGCCGGTGATCCTGGGGGCGGGGCGGTTGGGCCGGGCCAAGGATTTCGGTACCTTGCTCAAGGCCTTCGCCTTGCTCCGCAGCAACCGGCCTTGCCGGCTGATGATCCTCGGCCAGGGGCGCCAAAAAGAAAAGTTAGAAGCGCAAGCTCGTGAGCTGGAGGTGGAAGCCGACTTCGAGCTGCCGGGTTTTGTATCCAATCCCTACGCCTACATGGCGCAGGCCGGGCTATTCGTGCTGTCCTCGCTCTGGGAAGGCTGCCCGAACGTGCTCATCGAGGCGATGGCGGTCGGCACGCCGGTAGTTGCCACGGACTGCCGCAGCGGACCGCGGGAGATCCTGCAGGGCGGGCGGTTCGGCCCGCTGGTGCCGTTGCGCGACCCCGCCGCTATGGCCGAAGCCATGGCGGAGACGCTCGATCTCCCTTTATCTTCCGCCGTGCTCCGCGAAGCGGTGCAGGGCTATACCCTGGAAAGCAGCATCCAAAAGCACCTGGAAGCGTTTTTTCCTTGACTGGCCCTCATAGCCAGCCGCAAGCTCTGGCGATGTTTTCTTCCCGTTTTTCCCAGGAAAAATCGCGGGCGCGTTCCGCTGCGGCATGGGCGAGCCGGACGGCCAAGTCGCGGTCGGATTGCAGCCGCTGCACGGCTGCGACCCAGGCTTCAACGTCTTCGGGGTCGACCAGCAGGGCAGTCTTCTCGTGTTCCAGCAGTTCCCGCAGCACCGGCAAGTTGCTGGCGATGATGGGCCGTCCCGCGGCCAAAGCCTCGAACAGTTTCATCGGGCTCATGGAGTCGGCGGTGGCGAGCTGTGGCGGATAGGGCAGCAGGGTGATGTCGGTGCGGCCGTACCAGCCGGGCACCTCGTGGTGCGGCACGAAAGGGCGGGATTCCACGTTGGCCGGCGCGGCGAAATCCGAGCCCGGTTCGGCTTCGCCGATCAGCACGGCTTTGCCGATGCCGCGCCGCGCCAGGGCGTCGAAGATATGCAGTCCGCGGTCCGCCGCCAGCGTGCCCAGATAGACGAAAGTCGGGTGATCGAGCCGGGCCGGGTCGAACTTCGGCAGTCTGGCATAGGCTTTCAAATCGACCGCGTTGGGCGCGACCAGGATGCGCTCCGGATCGGCGCCGGCTTCGATCAGCACCCGGGCGGCGGCGCGGCTGACCGGCACCAGCCAGTCGATGGTCCGGCTGCGGTGGCAGCCCACCACGTGATCCATCCATCCGCCCTGGATCAGGTCGCGGTCGGCGTCGTGGATTTCCAGCACGTGGCGCAGGCCGAACCGAGCCAGCCAGCGGCTGACGATCAGGTTGTGGGTAAAGATGCCGCGGGCCCTGCGCAGCTCGCCCAGATGGCGGACGAAGAACGGCCACAGGCCGAAGCGGGTGTGCAGCCAGGGGCTCAAGCGCAGATCAATTTCGTCGTCGATCCCGAAGTCGCGCAGGCGTGCAGTCACCTCGACGCCTTTGGCCGGGGGCAAGTACAAGCGAGTCGGCACGCCGATCCGGTCGAAGCTTTCGACCACGTGCAGCGCTTGGATCAGATTGGCGCCGTTGCGGTGCAAACGGCAGCGCGCGACATAGATTAAAGGTGCATCGGTCATCGGGCGGATTTCCTCTGCCGGCGGCGGGTGCGTAGCCTATAGATAGGTTGGGTCAGGAGCGGCCGGCGGGTGAGCCAATAGACCGCAGCGCGCCAGTACAAATCCAGCCGCTTGCCCAGATGCCAATACCAGGGCCGCGCCGGTAGCACCAGGGCACCTTCGTCATCGGGCCTCACGCCTTCCAGCTCGGCCAGCCAGGCCTTGTCCTTTTCGTAGCCGAGTTCGATCAGCAGATCGGACAGATCGCCGTATTTCGCTAGCTGCGCTGCCAAGTGCGGCTTGTGCTGGCGCCAGTTGCCGATGCTGCCGGGGTCGATCGGCCGCAGACTCCCTAATGCGTCGAGCGAATCCTGGGAGGGCCGGGCATGGCGATGGAATTCGCTGAAGGGATGGCGCGGGCGCAGGAACGGCATGCGTGCCTTCAGATCGCGCTGCACGGCGTCCGGATCGGTGACCAGGTCTTCGTAGCGCACAGTGACGAAGCGGGGATGCCGCACGAGTTTGGCGGCGGCGCCATGGAGCTCGAGCCAGAGTCCCAGGTTGCTCCAGTAGCGTTGCGTGTCCTTGCGGTGGCTGCGGCTGGAGACAGCGTCGCGCGGGTCGCGCAGCAAATAGATCGCCCACAGGTCCGGGTCGACCGCCAGGAACGGTGCGACCACGGTGGTCTGCAGCGGATACTTGGTCAGCAGGATCTCGTCGCTGTAGTCGTAGGGCTTGTAGATACTCTGTTCGTGCTCGGCATAGCCGCCGATCTCGAAGCAGGTCACCATGAGTTCGTTGAGCAGGGTCGTGCCGCTGCGGGGCGAGCAGCCGACGATGTGGATGCGGTGGGTCATGGCATGTGTTGAGTCAGAGGCGCCGGCGCGCCGTCCCTGAACACGATCAACTCGCCCGGCGCCATGGCGGTCCAGGATTCGTTGTCGGTCAGCGGCTGGGTCGCGATGACCGACACCCGGTCGTCCGGCGCGGTCAGGTCGGCGAAATCTACGGTGAGGTCTTCGTCGACCAGATGGGCATGGCTGAACGGCGCCTGCCTGACGATGTAGTGCAGGTGGGTGGCGCAATGGGCGAGCATCAGCTCGCCGTCGGACAGGATGTAATTGAAGCTCCCATGCCCGGCGATTTCGCGCGTGACCTCAAGGATCGTGTGGACCAGATCGCCGCTGTCGGGCGGCTCGGGATGGCGCTCCCGCAGGGTTTCCAGAATCAGGCAGAACGCCTGCTCGCTGTCGGTGGTGCCGACGGGGCGGTAGTAATGCTGCCGTAGCGCGGGCAGGTTTTCCAGGTTGCCGTTGTGGGCGAAGATCCAATTCCGGCCCCATAGTTCACGTTGGAAAGGGTGGCAGTTGGCGAGAGTAGTCTTGCCGACCGTAGCCTTGCGGATATGGGCGATGACGTTGGTGGACTTGATCGGGTAGTTGCGGATCAGCTCGGCGATCGGCGAGCCGGCCGAGGGTTCGTAGTCCAGAAACACCCGGCAGCCCCGTTCTTCGAAAAAGGCGATGCCGAATCCGTCGGTATGATCGCCGGTGCGTCCGCCGCGTAAGGTGAAGCCGCGGAAGGAGAAGCAGATGTCGGTCGGCACGTTGCAATTCATGCCCAGCAGTTCGCACATGGGTCGGGGAGTTCGCCAGTTCTGAAGGGGCATATTCTACTGCAAGCGCCGGTTCGGCAGCGGGCTGCAAAGGCAACCGCCCCGCACGTTGAAGCGGAACAAGAACAAGACCGTCATGGCCAGCTTCTGTCCCCGGATCAAGTCCGGGGGAAGGCAAGGCCGGTCCGGCACGAGGGCGCAAGGGTCCGCCCTCTGGGGCATGCTGTTGCCATGCGGCTACAGTAATGGCTTGTCGGATTGACATAAACCGTAGTTGGCGGCTATAAAACCCGCGCTCCTTATGGCGGAATAGGCTCGCCAAGGAGGGGCCCGCGCCGTTTCCAACGCAGCCACGAGGATGAGTTTGCTGCTCATCGCCTCGCAGGGGCCGGTGGCTAAAGCGGACGGGGCCCGTCGTTCAGGAACCACAGAAGCACTTCTTCCCCTCGCATGAAGGATCGCAGCCGATGAAACAACCGTATCTACGCCCGTCGAAACTCACCTTCGCCCTGGCGATGGCCCTGGCCGCGCCCGCCGCCTCCGCTGCGGTCGACTGCACGGTCACCCAGGCTACCGACGACGGCACCGGCGGCACCTCCGGCAGCTTGAGCTGGGCCATCCTGACCGCCAACGGCGTTACCACCGACGGCGGCGCGACCCACCCCGGCGGCGGCTGCACCAACAACACCATCACCTTGCAGACTAATGTCACGCTCACCGGCGTGATGAAGACGCTGATCGACAGCAGCCTGACCCTGCAAAGCGAGACCGCGGGCCCCGCTTGCATGGTACTTCCCGGAGGCGTCTGCAGCATCGACGGCGGCAGCGCCTATCGACCGCTGTTCGTCAAATCCGGCACGGTCGCCATCAAGTACCTCGACCTGAAAAACGGCAAGGCCCAGGGCGGCGACGGCAATGGTGGCGGCGGCGGCGGGGCCGGCCTGGGCGGCACCTTGTTCGTCTACGGCGGCACGGTGACGCTCGATAACGTCGGCTTCAGCGGCAACAACGCGAGCGGCGGCACGGGCAATCACGGTAACGGCGGCGGCGGCGGCGGGATGTTCGGCAAAGGCGCTCAGGGCGGCGGCGGCCTGTTCGGTAGCGCGACGGGCCAAGATGGCGGTTATGGTGGCAACGGGAACTATGGCGGCTCTGGCGGCGTGCGCGGTGCTGGCGGCTTTGGCGGCGGCGGCGGCTATCTCTATGGCATGGGCTATGGCGGCGGCTTTGGCGGCGGCGGCTGCTCTGGCGGCTACGGCGGC
>JAQTYA010000085.1 GCA_028688525.1 Methylococcus sp.
GAAGCGATTAGCCCTCGGAGCGTTGCGCCGCATTCAGAAATTACCCGAGCTGGTGAAGTCATTCTTTCGCCAGCCTGAATGCCAATACATCATTAGGTGACTCTACTTTCGAGAAGCTTAGTATGTCAGTAACCATTTTATCTGCGCCTATCAGTCCCGCTCCAGGCGGGGTGTTACTTCAACCTTATCGAGAAGCCACATGGCCGTATTAACGAAAAACATCGCTGCAATCGAACTGACGGACGCCAAGACGTCCGGACTTGCCAATCTAGGGGTTCCGGTCGACGAGACCACTCGCGTGAAAAAAGGAAAGTTGCCGGAGTTTTTGCAAACTCTGGATACCGGCGCTATTGCCAGGCGCTATCAGAATATCCGCGTTACCGCAATCAAAACTACCGAAGCGGGCCGTTTGTTCTCCAAGATCATCGTTCAGTTCGAGGTATTTGGAGATGATTGGAGCAGTATCGGCGATAATGCCGGGGTCGATTACGCGCTTTGCTGCGGGGATAAAGTTTTACACACCATTCGTCAGGGACGTATCTTCCTGCCGTATTGCCGTAGCTGGTATGAGAACCAATACGAGCACGCTATTCCCAACGAAGTATTCGACGAGATCACGCGCTTCGAATTGATCGCCAACGCGGATGAGATGCAGCCCGGCTAGCTGCCGGTCCCAGTGCCGCCGGTTTCCGGTGGCACTGGACGGCGGGATCGACTATCCCCGCTAGAGTTTTTTCCTTTCGATGGCTTCGGCCAATTGATCGGCGGCTGCGCCGATTGCAGCTGCGCGCCGGCGCATCAAAGCAAGCATCTCGTTCAGCAAGACCCTTGGGTCGTCCTCCACTACCTTTTCGCCTACCAGCCAGCAGGCCAGCGTGGCTTCGTCCCGGCCAAGGGCTCGAGCGGTGTCCCGTTGCCAGTCGGTGCCGAATAGAAAGCGTGCGGCGTTGCGGAATAGATCCCGCTCCGATGCGCTGGGGTCGAAAATGGGTCTGGAAAGCGTGCGGGACGGGGGCTCGCCCGTTTCCGCCGGCAGCGTCTCGCGAGCCGGTGCGCCGAACTCCTCGTGCGTGGCTTCGGCCAAGCGCGAGATTTCGGGAAGCACCGACCGTATCAGCTCGGCACCGGACAGTGGTACCCACCAGTGGCGTTTCTCGGGCACCCATTTTACTTTCGGCACCCAGCGCAGCATGCGGTGCAGCGTTTCGCTGTAGCCCGCATTGATGACGATGCCGTCATCGCCTAGCTTCACCCAGGGATTGGGCGGGAAAGGATTGGCTGCGAGGGCGGCGCGGACGCTGTCTTCTTCGGTCATAGCTGCTCGCCGTCCGTCGGCTGCTCGGAAGTCCAATACTTCAGCCATTGCTTGCGCGGCAGCCACATCTGGGCCAAAGCGGTAACGATCATCGCCGTCGAGGCCAGGCTATAGCCGATGCCGCCGATCATCGTCAGCCAGGCGAAGATGGAGAAGAACTTGGTCAGCCACCACGACAGTACGTCGACGATTAGGAAGGCGAAGGGGGTGGCGATGAGAATCAGCTTCCATTTGCGGGGAAATTCGGCCAGCCCGAAGATCCAGCCCACAAACATGAAGATGAAAGCGATGCCGAATAAGTGGATGTGCGACACGCGGGTCAGCGAAGTGATGGAGGCGCCGTGGTCGATCTCGGCGACTTTCTGCACGTTCTCCAGCTTGGTGAAGTCAGGCAGGCCGGAATCGGCGTTGTGGCAGCTCACGCAATACTGGTCGAGCCGGGGCTTGATCTTGGACGACCATTCGGTCATCGGCGCGCCGTCTTCTGCCCATTCGATCAGTTCGAAGCGCACCTCGTCCGGGGCCATGGGCTCCATCTGTCCTTTCAGCATGGTTTCCAGTTTTGAGCCCGTGCGGTTGCCGTAATAGCTGTAAATGATGTCGTTGATGGAGAGTCCCGGTTTGCCGTCGGCCTTGCCGTGGGTCAGCATGATCTGCTCTCCGGCCATCATGAGCCCGATGCCGATGACCATGAGGAAGCCGGTGAAAAGCACCTTGTAAGCTTCAGGAAGGCGCTCGAGTGTGGTGTGTTGATGAATCATCGTTATGGTCCTAGATATATGAGAAAAAGTTATCTGCCCATTAGATATGCGAGGATGCACGGGCGCAACGGGGGAGCGCCCGCATGATACGAAATGCACCGTTACCCTTTAACGACCTGGCGGGCGCACGGCAGCATTACTGGCAGCGGCTGGCGATATGCTGCTATGTTGGTTGTGGGCCGGCGTAGAATTAATTCGGTGCCGGGAGTTGACCGGAAGGAGAACGCAATGAACCTGAAAGACGAGCTGGAAAAGTTTCAAGAGGGGCTGACGCAGCAGCGCGACGAAATTCTGGTGCAATTGGATCTGGCGCGCATGAACGTCCGCGACGAGTGGGAGAAGGCGGAGGAAAAGCTCGAAGAACTGAAGACGAAAGTGGCCGACGCGGCCGACGAGGCCAAGGACGCTTCGGAAGACGTCTGGGCCGGCGTGCAGGTGTTGGGCGAGGAGATCAAGAGCGCCTACGAGCGGATCAAGACCAAGCTTTGATTCGGATTCAGCAGCAGCGCCGGACGCCTTCCCAACGGCGCTGCATTTCGCTGCGATAGAAGGCTTTGCGGCTCAGCGGCGGACCGTCGTCTCCGGTGTGGTGGGTCAGTCGGTGTTCCAGATAGCGCTCGTAGGCGTCGTCCCCCGTGGCTGCCCGTATGGACCGCCATAGCGCTGCGAGCTGGGCTGTCAGCTTTCCCGTCATGCTGCGGGCGGTGCATCTTCCGCCGGAAAGGATTTGCCGGGATTGAGGATGCCGTTCGGGTCGAACTGGCGCTTGATGGCGCGCATCAGCGCCAGCGAGGTCCGGTCCAGCTCCTTGCCGACGTAGTCCCGCTTCTCGATACCGACTCCGTGCTCGCCCGACAGGGTGCCGCGCAGTTTGAGCACCAAAGCAAACATCTCGTGCAAACAGGCATGGGCGCGCTCGTTTTCGTCGGTCCGGTCCGGATCGAACAGCAGGTTCACGTGGATGTTGCCATTGCCGGCATGGCCGAAGTTGACGATGGGAATGGCGTGTTTCTTCGACAGCTCGTCGAGGCCGGCGATCAGGGCCGGCAGCTCGGTCACCGGCACTACCACGTCCTCGTTGAGCTTCTTCGGTGCGACCTTTCGCAACGAGGGCGACAGCGCTTTGCGGATACTCCACAGGGCTTCGACCTCGGCGGCTGTGCGGGCCGCGCGGAATTCGACCAAGCCATCCAGGGAGGCTGCTTCGCGCAGGGATTCGACGGCGGCGTCCAGGCTCTCGGGTGAGCCATCTACTTCGATCATCAACAGGGCGGCAGCGTCTTCCGGAAGGTCTACGACGGCGTAGCGCCGCACCAGGGCGATGGCGTTGCCGTCGATGAACTCCAGCGCGCAGGGAATTACCGGCTGAGCCATGATCCGGGCGATGGCGCGGGCGGCGGAGGCCACATCCGCGTAGATTGCCCGCAGGGTGCGCTTGGCGGCAGGCAGGGGGGTGAGCTTGAGGGTGGCCTCGGTGACGATGGCTAAGGTGCCTTCCGAGCCGATGATCAGCCGGGTCAGGTCGTAGCCCACCACGCCCTTGGTGGTATAGACGCCGCAGCGCAGCTCCTCTCCGGTGCCGGTCACGACCCGGAGGCCTAAGGTGTTTTCCCGCGGTGTGCCGTATTTCACCGCGCGGGGGCCGGCCGAGTTATAGGCGAGATTGCCGCCGACGCTGCAGAACTCTGCGGAAGTCGGATCGGGCGGCCAGAAGAATCCGTGCGGTTTCACCGCATCTTGCAGCGCCTGATTGGTCACTCCGGGCTCGACCACGGCGAAGCGGTTGTCCGGCGAGATTTCCAGTATGCGGGTCATGCGCTCTAGCGAGGCGACCACGCCGCCTGCGATGGGTACGGTGGCGCCGGTGGTCCCAGTGCCGCGGCCGCGGGCGGTGAGCGGGACGCGGTAGCGATTGCAGAGCTTGACCAGCTGCACGACATCCTCGTGCGATTGCGGAAACACTACGGCATCGGGCGGCGCCTGCCGCTTGCTGTTATCGTAGCCGTAGGCCCAGCACTGAGCTGGATCGGTGTGGCGGCTGGCGGCCGGGGACAATGCTTCCAATTCTCGGACGAAGCCTTCGGGCAAGGCCATGGGCAGTCTCCGCTGGCTATTCGCCGAAAAGTTGCTGGTCTACCAGATCGCATAGGCAATGGGTGATCAGCAGGTGGATTTCCTGGATGCGGGCAGTGTTCGGCGCGGTGACGCGGATTTCCAAGTCGGTTTCGCGCAGTAGCGGCGCCAGTGTGCCGCCGTCACGGCCGGTCAGGGCGATGATGCTCATGTCGCGGTCATGCGCCGCTATGGCCGCCGATAAAATGCTAGGGGAGTTGCCGCTGGTGCTGTACATGATGAGCACATCGCCGGCGTGCCCCAGGGCCCGCACCTGCTTGGCGAACACTTCGTCGAAATGGTAGTCGTTGGCGATGGAGGTCAGCGTCGAAGTGTCCGTGGTCAGCGCCAGAGCCGGCAGCCCTGGGCGCTCGCGTTCGAAGCGGTTGAGCATTTCCGAGGAAAAGTGCTGGGCCTGGGCCGCTGAGCCGCCATTGCCGCAGCACAGGATCTTGCCGTCGGACAGCAGGCAGTGGGCCAGCCGGGCTCCCGCGATTTCGATCAGATCCCTGAGCATGATCAGGGCTTCCTGGGCGGCTTCGACATGCGCGCTGAAATGGCGCTCGATACGTTCGTGTGGGCTCATTGTGCCTCGATTGCGTTCCTGATCCATTCCGCTTCGGGGCCGGCGGCTCCCGGAGCAATAGCCACCACGTCCAGCCGAACCGAGCCACGGACGCGGCGTTCCGCCATGTAGTGCTGGGCCGCTGCAAGCAAGCGCCGGCATTTGTGGCGGTCGACGCTTTCCAGCGCGCCGCCGTAGCGCCGGCTGCTGCGATAGCGCACCTCGACGAATACCACGGTGCCGGCTTCGGCCATGACTAGGTCGATTTCGCCTAGTTTGCAGCGGTAGTTTCGCTCGATCAGGCTCAGGCCTTGCGCAGCCAGGTATTCGGCGGCCCAGCTCTCGGCCTGCGGTCCGGTCAGCGGAGCTCCGGACGACGGGCCCATTAGCGCGACAGCGACGGCGCCAGCCCGATCTGGCGCGGCGAATTGTTGTCGAATTGCGCGCAACTCAACTGGCGGCGGATACGGTTGCCTTCGCCCACCGTGAGCAAGCCAGTGGCGCCGTCAAATTTTCCGCCGGAGCGCAGCTCGTCGAGCCGGCCCGACAGGCGGTAGGCATCGATGCCCATGGCGATCAGCTTTCGGTAATCCTGCGGCGTCTGGGTCACTTTGGCTTCCAGCGCGCGTTCGGACAAGGCATCGCCCGATGTCTCGTCCAGCAGCCAGGGGATGTCGCAGAACACCACGCCGTTCAGTTCCCGGCCCAGGCTGGGATCGGGTTGTCCCGAAAAGACGGTCGACATCGCGTAAGCCGGCAGGTCTACCCGCAGCGATTCGAGATAGGGCTTGATGATGCGCCCGTCATGTTCGTCGGCTGCAAGGAAGACGAAATCCGCAACGTTCTCATAAGGCACCGGGGTGGTTGCCCCGCCTTGCCCCACCAGCAGGGCGACATCTTCCAGCACCGTGGAGAAATCGTTGCTGCCGGCAGTATAGGATTTCGATGCGGCGATCCGGCCGCCTGCGCGGCGCCAGTAGTCGCTGAAATGGTTGGCTATCCGTTGGCCATACGCGGAGGACGGCGCGATCAGCAAGGCCGTGCGGCGATTGTCGAACCAAGCGCTGGCGGCGATCTGCTCGACCTCCTGTTCCGGGGTAAGGCCAAACTGGAATAAGTGGGCGCCGCTGACCCCCGGATTTTCATTCAGCGCCAGCACCGGCGCCGACAGTTCGCCGCTGTTGGCGAGCGCCGCGACGTCCTCCTTCAGCAGTGGGCCGATGACCTGGGTAGCGCCCTCGGCCAGGGCTTTCCGGTATAGGCCTGGAACGTCGCCGGCCTGGGTGTCGTAGAAGCGCAATGCCGGTTTGCTCAGGCCGATATCCGCGTCGTGGGCGGCGTCGATGCCGGTACGGATCGCTGCGGCTGGGGCGGCGTAAGTTCCTGACAGCGGCAGCAGGACTGCGATGACGGGCGCCGAACGGCTCCCGCCGGGCTCGGCCAGCGGCGTGATCTGGACTGCCGGCTTGGTTTCCGCGGCCGGCTCGATCGCGGCTTCGGCGGCGGCCGCGTCGCTGCGCCGGGCCAGGGAGTCGGCGAAGGCGCCGTGGGCAGGGTGGTCGGGATAGCGCGCATTCCAGTCGGCGACGGCACGGGCGCGCTGATCAGGTGTGCTCTGTCGCACCAGCTTGGCCAGCGCGACCCAGCCTTCGAGCGCGCCGGTCGCGGTGTCGGATTGCTGCTCCAACACCGGATCGGGCAGCCGGCTGAGCGCGTCGAAGATCGCTTCATTGTTTTTCTGCACGGCGTCGGGCGAGCCGAGGAAAGGGCCGGCGGCGATACGTTCCCTGGCGCTTTCCAGCATGTTGCCCATTTGGTTGTAGGCCGAGGCGCGCAGCGTGTGATAATGCCCCTTCTGGGTCGGACTCATCCGCGACTCGTCGAGGCTGCTCAGCTTGCTCATCGCCTCCTTCGCCCGGCCGGCATTGAGGTCGATGCGGGCATTGAGGAGTCCGTAAAGGAGGTGGTCGTCGTCGTCCAGCCGGCGCGGGTCGACCGATCTCAGCAGGCGCCGCGATGTGGTCGAATCGCCGGCTCTCAGGTAAGCATCGGCGGCGCGCAAGCGGAAATAGTCCGGCACGTTCGAAATGTCGCCCGCTTGTTCGTAGAGGCGCCCGGCCCCCGAGAAGTCGCCCGCCCGCAGCCGGGTTTGCGCGTCGGTCGACAGTCTGGCGGCAGGATCGTCGGCCGCGGGCTTAAGGCTGGCGCAGCCGGCCAGGGCAGCGGTGACCGCCAGAGCGGCGATCCGAGTGACTAGGCGCATATCGAACCCTTTGATTCCATTTAGAAAATGCAGGCTTTGGAGCAGATAAACGGAGTACTATACCTAGTTGCGACCCCGATCGGCAATCTAGGCGACATGGGGATGCGGGCGGTGGAAATCCTCAAAGCGGCCGATTTGATCGCCGCTGAGGATACACGCCATAGCCGGCCGCTGCTGGCGCGCTACGGCATCAACCGTCCGCTGTTAGCCCTGCATGAGCATAACGAGCAGCAGGCCTCCGACCGCCTGATCGAAAAGCTCAAGGCCGGGCAGAACATCGCACTGATCAGCGATGCCGGCACGCCTCTCATCAGTGATCCGGGATACCCGCTGGTGAGCCGCGCCCGCGCCGCGGGGATTACCGTGACGCCAGTGCCCGGCGCCTGCGCCCTGGTCGCCGCGTTGTCCGCCTCCGGGCTGTCCGTGGCCCGCTTCGCTTTCGAAGGCTTCCCGCCCCGCACCGGCGTGGCAAGGCGGCGTTTGTTCGAATCGCTGCTCGGCGACCAGCGCACCCTCGTTTTTTACGAGGCCAGCCACCGCATCCACGATTGTATCGACGATATCGCCGCGGTTTTCCCTCCGGAACGCCGGGTTGTGGTGGCGCGCGAACTGACCAAGCTGCACGAGAGCTTCCTGACCGCCGCCATCGCGGATATGCCCGCGCTCATGGCCGCGGCGCCTGAACATGGCAAAGGCGAGTTCGTGGTCGTCATCGAGGGCGCTCGGCCCGAACCTGCTGGGGCAGGGCCATCGGCCGAAGCGCTGCGGGTATTGAAGCTCTTGCTGGAAGAGTGCTCGGTCAAGAGCGCCGCGGGGCTTGCAGCGAGAATCACCGGCGCGCGGCGCGAGGACTTATACCGGGTCGCCTTGGCGCTCAAGCGCGCCGAGGGAGGCGGGGTTTGAAGGCAGTCCGTCGGAGGTCGGCATGTTCAAACGCGTCATAATCAAAGGGCTGGCGCGGTCCGGCGCCAACGCCGCGATGCGCCGGATCAACCGGCACGGTATCACCGTGTTGATGTATCACGGTGTCATGGAGGACGAATTCGGTGCGGCAGACGAAGACTGGCTACAGGTGCGTGCGTCCGAATTCAGAAGCCAGATGCGCTATTTGCGCGAGCATTTCCACGTCGTTCCGCTCGAACGGGTCAGGGAAACGCCGTCCGGCGGCAAGCCCAGAGCCGTGCTGACTTTCGACGACGGCTACGCCAACAACTTCCGGGTGGCTTATCCTATCCTCCGGGAATTCGGATTTCCCGCCACGGTTTTTCTAGTCACCGGCGCGGTTGGAAGCCGGCAGCTCTTCTGGTTCGACCGCCTGCAGCTGGCTTTGAAGGGGAGGGTGGTTCCTGACGAACTCAAGCGCATCAAGGAACAATTCAAGGCCAACACACATCCGCATGAAATTGATGCCGCGGTCGATGCCTTTCTGCGCAAGACATACGGGCCGGGAGCGATACCGGAACGAGTAGTCGAGGCCTACCGGCCGCTGAGCCGGGACGAAATCGGCGAAATGGCAGCGAGCGGGTTGGTCCGCTTCGGTTCCCATACCCATCGCCACGAGATACTCACCCGTCTGAGCCCGGCCGAGGCGGAGCAAACCCTGGCGCAATCCCTGGGTGTCTTGAAAGCCTTGCCGGGTTGCGGCGGCTATTTCTGTTTTCCGAACGGCGATTGGTCGCCGGAGCATGTCCGGCTATGCCAGCGGCTGGGTTTCGAGGGGGCTTTGCTGACCCGTCCGGGAGTGTGGAGGGCCGGCGTGGAAGCCTTCGGCATTCCGCGGTTCGGCATCGGCCGGGGCATGGATACGGCCGCTTTTGCGGCGACCGTATCCGGTATCCTGCCAGGGATTCAACGAGCCTTGCGCCGTTGAACAGGCCACATTACCTGCCTGGGCATTTGTAGGCGATCCCCGAATAGGTCACGTTGGTTTGGGATACGTGACCGCCGCCTGTACCGTTCGACATGCTCATGCTGCCAGTTTCCCCGGCGCGGCTGGTGAGTATCTGCACCGTATTGGCGCCTAGTTTAGCCGCTTCGTTTTTCATCTCGTTGCGCGCTCCCGTTTCCAGGTTGGCATTGCTGGTGAAATCGCCGGTGAAGAAATTGCCCTGGTTCCCCGTCACCTCGCCTAGATAGTCGCAGCCAGCCGGCTCGCTAGTCACGATCCGGATGTGTTGAGCCGCCGGAACGAGGGGGTTGGCAGAACATGCCGCCAGCAACAAGGGACAGATCAAGCCGAGATGAGCGCGTTTGGGCATGCGAATCCTCCGAGGATTGGGCAACGATCGTTTGAGTTTTGAGCCGGGGACGGCATGGGAAGGGCCTGACGCGAGTCCCCGCATTCTCGAATCCCTGGTTCGATTGGAAATCTATGTTTGTAAAGGCTAAAATGCGCCGGTAAGTTCAAAACAGGGGTTGCCTAAAAGGCGCTGCAGGCCCCGCCATTTCTCCATGCCCCGGTAGCTCAGTAGGATAGAGCGTCCCCCTCCTAAGGGGAAGGTCGTGCGTTCGAATCGCGCTCGGGGCACCAAATTTCACAAGTATTTTCATGAGGTTATGGCGTCTTCGCCTGGCTCATGAACACATTGTGATTGTGAAACGTGACTTAAACGTGACACACCTTTGATCTTGCCAACAACGGTTCGAACATTCTCAGGATGCAAATGGGCGTAACGCTCTGTCATCTTGATAGTGCTGTGCCGAAGTACTTCGCGAATCTCGACAAGCGGCACCCCTTCCATAACCAGCCACGACGCTACGGTGTGACGACAATCGTGAATGCGGAAGTTGGTTATGCTGGCTTGACGACATGCGGTACCGAAAGAACGCTTCACGCTCTGAATCCGCATTCCATCTTGAGAGCAAAATACCCAAGGGTGGCAATAACGCAGTGCATACGGGTCAAATAGGCCTCGAAGACGGTCTACATGGACTCCCAATCAAAGCAATGGTTCTGGAATTAAATCGGGAATAGACTGCAGCTCTACATACGGCCTGTTTGTGGGCATCGCCCTGGCCTTGATGAAAATTCGCTGGGGTGCGGATCTCATTCGTTAGTCGGCCTTCTCGGCCATCAAGCTAAACAGACTTTTGCACCCGAGTCTGACCGTCTCGTCATCCATTGCCTTTGCAGTGATTCGGCGGGGTTGCTCCTCTTTCTTGCAGACTATTCAGTGTGTCATTCGATAAACCTCATGCGGCTGCCCGCTGACCTGCCGGTTGCTGCCGATATTCTTCTCCTTTTGTCAGTAAGGCCCAGATGATACGGGCGTTCTTAGCGGCCAGTGCCACCGCCGCGCGTTTATAGCCACGCCTGGCAACCAACTCGCGCAACCAGCAACTGGTACGATCCTGTTTCTCTTTCAATGCGGCCAGCACGGCGCGGGTACCATGGATGAGCAGCGTGCGCAGGTATTTGTCGCCCTGTTTGGTGATGTGTCCCAGTCGGACCTTGCCGCCGGTGCTGTATTGTCGGGGCACCAGACCTAGCCAGGCGGCCAGTTGGCGCCCGTTATGGAATTGTTTGGGATCGCCGAGGCTGGCGAGAAGCGCGGTAGCCGTAATGGCGCCGACGCCGGGAATGCGCATCAGAACTTGCGCCTTGACGCTTTGACGGGCCAAGGCTTCGATTTCGCGGCCATAGCCAAGGATTTGGTGGTTAAGCTGTAGGACACGTTGCCAGATGTCATGGAGCAGTCGCCGAGCCAGGGATGGCAAGCCATTTTCCGCATCTTCCAGGAGATCGGGAATGTGGTGTTGGGCAGGCTAGCGGCCTTTGGGCATGATGAGGCCGAACTCGGCCATCAGTCCCCGGATCTGGTTAATCTGGGCAGTCCGCTCCGCAACTAAGCCTTGGCGGATGCGATGCAGACACAAGATGGCTTGCTGCTCACTGGACTTGACCGGTACAAAACGCATAGCCGGACGGCTTGTCGCTTCACAGATAGCCTCGGCGTCGTTGCCGTCGTTTTTTCCGCTTTTGCGGTAGGGAATCACAAAACGAGGGGCGATGATGCGGGCGTCATGTCCCAGTTCGCGCAAACCCCGTGCCCAGTGGTGGGCACCGGTGCAGGCTTCCATGCCAATGACACACGGCGGCAGTTTGGCAAAGCATTCCAGCAATTTGCCGCGCGAGACCGTTTTCTTCAGCGTCACCTTGCCCTGGGCGTCAACGCCATGGACACTGAACACGTTCTTGGCCAAGTCAATTCCTACGGTAGTAATATTCATGATGAACTCTCCTCCTCGTTCGATTGATCGGTATAGCAACCTTCAATCTGGCACATGTGATGCTGTCAGGGGCGGGAGAGTCCATTTCATTCGTTAGGCTGCACAAACACCATTCTGCCCATGCCCTGTTCTGAACCCGAAGCACAGATCGAGATTGAGCCATACAACCCACTGTGGCCAAGCATGTTCTTGGAGGAGCAATCTATACTTCAGGCAGTTCTGGCGCCGTGGCTTGTGGGGAAAGTAGAGCATGTGGGCAGCACCGCCGTTCCCGGACTCGCAGCGAAGCCTGTGATCGACATCATGGCTCCGGTACGAACGTTGGCCGAGTCCTATGGCGCCATCGAGGCGGTCAAGGCGGTTGATTACCTGTACTACCCGTACAAGCCCACCGAAATGCACTGGTTCTGTAAGCCTTCGCCTGCCCATCGCACGCACCATCTACACATCGTGCCGGTGGCGAGCGAGCTATGGCACCAGCGTCTCGTGTTCCGCGACGCACTTCGAAGCAACCCACCACTCGCACAGGCATATGCTCTGCTCAAGCTCCGCCTGGCAGAGCAATACAAGAACGACCGCGAGGCCTATACGGAGGCCAAGGCACCGTTCATACAAGCCGCCCTGCAAGCTGCCGACGCCAGACGCCCGAGTGCAGTCTAATCCCTCGCTCAAGCGGAGCGACAGCGGCAGGCCACCAGCCCGCGTAGGACAGGCTGAGGCACAAAGCCCATCGATCGGGGTGCGGGTCATGTCTTCCAGAAGGGGCATATTGGATGCGCGCAGGGGGTTTGGGCTGGATTAAGCTTGGGCAAAGTCATTCCACGGTCATGGGTAGGCGTTACATTGCAGATCGGGATCGTGCCGGCTACAAGCGCAGGCTGCGGTCCATAGAACTGTAATAATCTGGGGATAATCCATGTTGAGAACAAATTCAGCGATTGTCTTGGCCGTGGTGGCCGCAATGTTCGTTACAGGCCATGCGCATGCCGCCAGAAGAGCGGCGCCGGGTGGCGTCCTGGTTGCTGTAGACTCGAAAGGAAAGGTCTTGGGGCAGGTCATCGAGGCGGACAGTCCGACGGCCGATACCAGTGGGCCTCCCGCCACTGTTGTGATGCAGGTCAAAGGAAAGACTATTGCAATGCGAATGAATTATTATGGTATTGCCAATTGGCGGAATTTATACTTCACTGAGCCTAACTGCGCCGGTAATGCGTATTACTACAACGAGGTTTTTGACGATCCAAAATCCCGTTATCTGTTGGACATGGCAATAGTATCAGGCCGGAATGCAACTGTGTTTTTTCTAAGCGGAAATTCAGTAGCCGCGAAGGATGTCGTCGTGCGATCGGTTCAGTTGGGAACGAATTCTTCGGCAGATTCTAACTTGGTGTACTGTTCCAACGATGTCGATCCTTCGCAATTGCAGAGCGGGTACATGATGCCGTTTGCTCCAGCGTTCGACCTTTATTCGGTCTACAAGCCGCCATTTACCGTGAAGTTTATTAGCTCAAGCCGGTAACCCGATGGTATCCAAGCCGCCCGCGCAGGATGGGCTGAGGTAGGAAGCCCATCATTCATAGCTACGGTCGAGACAAAAACACGCCCGGCTTCATATTCATATGAACCGGGTCAGCCGACTAGGGGGCATTATGGAAGGAATTTTGTTTGTATTGGTTGGTCTTGCCGCCGGTTGGCTGGCAGGGCGATTGATAAAGGGGGGTGGGTCTAGCATCATCGGATATATTATTGTAGGCGTGTTTGGCTCAGTGCTTGGCGGCGTTCTATTCGATGTGCTAGGAGTGCCTACGGGTAGTGGGATTTTAGGCAAATTGTTCGTGTCTACAGTTGGCGCTATCACATTTTTACTTCTACTGCATGTGATTAAGAGACGTTAAGCGCTCGTAGCGTGCGCTGAAGTATGAAACGCACAAATCAATTCAAAAGTAATCTTCCGATATATTGCGGGAGCCCGCCAAGATGCGCTCTATCCGGACTTGGTTCTTACTGACGGTATAGAAGATCCATAGGCACCATGCGAATGCCGTCGCCGAATTCTTGGCGAAGGGACACGGCTTCAGGAAGGTCTAAGATATCGCCGCACCGCGCCCTGATTTCACGAAGATAGGACGGCGCCCGGCGCGGGTTGTCTTGGGCGATGTGGTCGGCGATTTCTTCAAGGTCGTGCTCGGGCATGGCCGAGAAAAGGCACTTCATGGAGGAGCTTAGGCTTTCTGGTCAGCCATAGCTTGGTACTTAGCTTCTAATCGTGTGAACATTTCATCGGCGGGAACGCTGAGGCTTTCGATGCCTTCGCGTATTTTGGCGCGGTATTCTTCAAGTTCAATCTGCCGCAGGCGTTCGAGGTTTGCCAGGATACGCAGGGCTTCGCGTACGACTTCGCTTGCTCTCGCGTAACGACCGCTTTGGGTGTGCTGGCGGATGAATTGCTCGAACTGTTGGCCAATGGCGTAACCGGATGGCATGGCTGCGGCCCGTTTCATGGATTCGCGCCATTATTATCAATCTTTGATAATTAACGTAAGAAGACCGCGTAGCTTGCGCTAAAGCCTGGATAGAACGGGCTGAGACGTGAAGCCCATCGATCAAGCTGCCCCAATAGACTATCGCATGACGGAAAGCTCAAAACCTTCAACGGCAAATCATTCAACTCATCTACAACAATTGCCCTCAATCTGAATCGGTGGACATTTCACCGACCCATAAGAACAAAATATGCAGAAGTACCCCGTCTTCGGACTCAGTAGCGTTTTGCAGTTCTCGCACTCGTAGAAATACTGGCAGGCGTCGGTCGGCATAATTTCCCGCCGGCGTGGCTGCATGTGGGACAGATCAGAATCGATTCAAGAATTACTTGGGCCATGGGTCATTCTCTTTCGGTCGCTGGATAGCCGCGTAGTGTGCGCTGAAGCACGAAGCGCACCGTGAAGACTCAGACTCTAGCCGGTATAAATAATGTTTTTATGAATGCTACGCCGAGCCAATCATGAGCGATCATACTAAGATTCAACAAAGTAATGTCACATATTTGATATAATGGAGCCATGAAATGCAAACGGAACTCGGACGGGCGAACCCTGGATCATCATGCCCTGCAGGTGATGCGGCAGCAGGCCATCAAA
>JAQTYA010000199.1 GCA_028688525.1 Methylococcus sp.
CTTTGATGGCCTGCTGCCGCATCACCTGCAGGGCATGATGATCCAGGGTTCGCCCGTCCGAGTTCCGTTTGCATTTCATGGCTCCATTATATCAAATATGTGACATTACTTTGTTGAATCTTAGTATGTCTGCGCGCAGACTTTGATGCCAAGTAACCTGGGCCATAGTCGATTTGATCGGTAGTGCTATCGCCGTTGCAAATGGCGAGGAGAAGTGAAAAATCGCTCGAGATGCTGGCGTCCGGGTGAAAGGCGATCTGTAAAATAGGGGTGAAAGAGGCCGTCGAATACTGTAGGTTACAGGCGGCTATCGAAGTCGAGCTCGATGAAGTTCGATAGTCGAATGCCGAGGAGCCGTGAGCAGGGCCGAGTGGAGTGTTCCAGCATTCGTCGTTTTCCGGGCGAGCGGTTGAAAAATATACGGAGAATAAATGAATAAACTTATCGTAGAGCTGGTCGGAACATTTTTTCTGGTATTTACCGTCGGTGCCACCGTTATTGCCGGCGGTTCAGGCGTGATCCCGCCCCTAGCCATAGGCTCGGCGTTGATGGTCATGGTTTTTGCCGGTGGGCATATTTCGGGTGGACACTATAATCCGGCAGTAACCTTGGGCGTATGGCTGCGCGGGCGTAGCAGCCCCAAAGAGGTTCTCGCGTATTGGCTAAGCCAGATCGGCGGTGCCGTGCTGGCTGCGGCTGCGGTGAAGTACCTCAAGGCCGGGGCCGCCGTGGCGGCGGCAGCCCCGGCCGTAGGGCCGGCGCTGCTTGCGGAATTCCTGTTTACGTTCGCCTTGGTCTATGTGGTGCTGAATGTGGCGACGGCGAAGGGAACGGCGGGTAACTCTTTTTATGGCTTGGCCATAGGTATGACCGTAATGACCGGCGCATTTGCGGTTGGCAATATTTCGGGTGGCGCCTTCAATCCGGCAGTAGCGGTCGGCATTTCCATTATGGGATTATCTGCGTGGTCAAATTTGTGGATATTCCTGTTGGCGGACTTGGCCGGCGGCGCAGCCGCTGCACTGGTGTTCAGGGCCGCCAACCCGTGCGACAGGTAATTTTCGTGTACTCAGCCGATATCGAATAGTCCCGGTGCCGTAGGGGAAGTTCTGCGCAATAACTTTCAGCAGCGCCGATTGATGGAGTCGGCGCCGCTGAATCAGTTGTGCCTTGGGAATCGGTATCTTTCTGGCAAAGCCTATACTCAGGCAATCCGTCTGTGGCGGGTGCTCACTGGCCGATCACGCCGGTAATGAATCCTTTGATCTCCGGGTTGGTGATCCGGGTATAAACGCCCGGTGCATTCTCCTGTGCGCAGCCGTGGTAGAAACTTACGATACCCAGCAGAGTCATTTTTCCGTTGACGTTTCTGAATAGCGGCCCGCCGTCGTCGCCCGCGCACAGCCCTCGGCCCTGGGTGTATGCGCACAGCATGGTGCTCGGCTCGTATAGCGGACCGTTGTCCTGTGTGTATTCGTCGGAGCAGAGCTGGTCGGTGACGATAGGCAGTTCGATCTGCCGCAAGCCGGGCAGCTTGTAGCTCGGTGGCATCGGTATCTGGTCTTTGACATAGCCGACGATGGAACCCCATCCTGCAACTGTCGCCATATATTTGGATTGATCGCTCCCTGTTTGCGGGAGTTTCAGCTTGGCCGGATTGCGGACCTTGCTGTCCAGTTCGATGACGGCGACATCGTAGGCATAAGTCGCGTGATCGTATTGCGGGTGCAGCGTGAATGCCCTGACCCCGTGGGATTGGCCTTGATTGAGCCCGAAGGATGTCATATTGGTGACGACTGTCAGATCGCTCGGACTCAGCGGGGCGCCGGTATCGTCGACCACACAGTGGGCCGCAGTGACGACGTAGCGAGCCTTGACCAGACTGCCGCCGCAGTGCAGATCGGCGATCGAAGGCGTTCCGGTAGAGTGGAGCAAGATCGCCGTCACGAACCGGTATGTCCCGTTATTCACGGGGTCGCCGTTCACCAATTGAGGCATCGCCTCGAATTCCGGAAGCATCGTATCCTTCCGGCCGCCGGCGGCATGAACCGCGGACAGGTGTAGAACAAAAGCCAGTAAGCCGAGCCGCGTTAACGACGCATTCATGTAGTCTCCTGTGGTGTTCCGTTAAGTGCCGATGTCTCTAAAGCCTTAGCAAAATTCTAGCCTAGAGCCAGCGTCTTCGGCGCGAATGCTGGCCGCTTCTCTTTATTTTTCTATATTATTCAAAACCCGCGTGCCTCGGTCGTGGATTCGGCTTGGCGAGTGCCGGTTTCGTCTGCGGTTACATCGAACTGGGAATGCCCCAACCCAGCCTATGGACCGCTTTGCCCGCGGAAATCCTCATCAGAAAATGCCAGGCGGGCGAGATTCTGTCGTGGCTGCTCCAGCTCATCATCAAAGAGTCCGCCAACCCGCGCTTTGGCGGCAGCTCGATCATCGAGCGCCTTTGCGACAGCATTTTCGTGCTGGTGCTCAGGCATTGCATGGAAGAAAACCTGACGGACAAAGGTGTCTTCCTGGCCATGCAAGACGACAAGATCGAGCCCGCGCTCACCATGATTCATCGTGAGCCCGGGCGGCCCTGGACCCTCGACTCCCTTTGCTCTTTGGCCGGTTTGTCGAGGACGGCGTTCTCGAATCGGTTTACCGAACTCGTCGGTTGTCCGCCCATCGAGTACCTGACCACTTGGCGTATGCAGACTGCCGCAAGCTTGTTGAGCGAAACCAGGATGACGATTGAAGATGTGGCGGAGTGCTGCGGCTATCAATCGGTATCTGCTTTCAGCAAGGCTTTCAAGCGCGTATTCGCCGTTGCGCCCGGCAGTTTCCGCCACCGGGGTCCGCGGGACGGTGTGGAACACTCGTAGCGAGGTCCGGTCTACGCATCGTTTACTGCGATATGAATCCCTTCACTGCGTCGAACTTGGGCGAGGAGCCTTGGTCACGGTATTCCAACAAGCCCCATGAGCCCCACTTCGAGTAGTCTCCTACACAGGTCCATAGATTAATAAGTTCCCCCGTGGTGTTGCACCAATCGTCCAGATACTGGCGGTAGGTTTCGCCCATCCGGCTGTCACGGTTGGCTGTCATAAACAGATTGGTGGCCGCATCGTTGTCGACGACTGAGCCGACTCCCGCCACGTGCTGACCGCCTTCGTAAGCGACTAGCTGAGTGCCGTAAAGGCTCGCGGTGGCTTTGTATTGCAACATTTGTTGATGTGCATCTTCCAGCGCACCGCCCACCGGGCTGGTGCTGAGCCCGCCGCCCTGCAGAAGTTCGCCGAACAGGCTGGTCAGGCCGCCGTCGCTCTGGCTGGCCCAGGTGTCCACTGAGGTCAGATTCTCCGGCAGCCCGAGGTAGTAGCCGAAGTAAGGGGCGATGGCGATGGCGCGGATGTTGTGCTGCACGCAGGCGCTGCCGCCGTTCTCCGCTGCCCATAACGGGCAGTCCAGGGCTTGTTGTACG